>CAZUUP010000064.1:0-15742 GCA_964623105.1 uncultured Akkermansia sp. | reverse complement strand
CGGGCGTTACAGCCCTGCCGAGGAAGGGATCCCCGTCCTCGGCAGACACATCCTCAAGCTGCACATCAAGGAATACAGCACCAAGCTCATGGCCGAGAAAGGCCCCGGAGCCGGCTTCGGCGTGAAATTCCTCGAGGGCACCAACAACTGGCCCGCCATCATGGCCGCGCTCGACAAACTCGGCTACGCCGGTTGGGGCATCGCCGAACAGGGCGGCGGCGGCTCTCCGGAAGGTCTCAAAGATCTTGCCGACCGCATGGACAAAATCTTCGCAAGCTGAGGCGGTCCCCAAAACACTTCCCTGCCAGCCCGACTCGCTCGCAAGAACGAGCCGGGCTTCCTATCTCGTTCGTCACCTCCGACCGTGATTCACCCGCAAAGACGTCCGCTCCGCTTCCGAGAAACAAAAACGCCCGGACCTCGCGGCCCGGGCGCATTGGCATGACTTCGCCGAAATCCGTCAGGCAAACAGCTTGGTGACAGCCTTGGCCTTCACCAGTTCGCGCGGCTGATTCAGGTGGTTGTAAACGATGGTCTCCGGATCGATCCCGAACGCATGGTAGATCGTCGCGAGCAGTTCGGTCGGATGCACCGGATCTTCCGCAGGGCTGGAGCCGGTCTTGTCCGACTTCCCATGCACATTGCCGCGCTTGATGCCCGCGCCAGCAGTGATTGCCGTGTAGCAATACGGCCAGTGATCGCGTCCGTCGGCGCTGTTGCCGTTGCCGGAGGTGCTGACGCCCTTTTCGGGGCTGCGCCCAAATTCGCCGAGGCAGACCACGAGGGTCTCGTCGAGCAAACCACGCTGGTCGAGGTCTTCAAACAGGGCTGAAAGGCCCTGGTCCAGCATGGGGCCCGAGCGGGTCTTCATGCGGTCGGTCAGGCCGACATGATGATCCCACGAATGGTTGTCCGAGTTGGCGACCTTGGGCCAGATGACTTCCACCACCCGGGTGCCGGCCTCGACGAGGCGGCGGGCCAGCAGGCAGCTTTGGCCAAAGGTGTTCATACCGTAACGCTCGCGCAGCTTGGTGTCCTCGCGTTCGATGGCGAAGGCATCCCGCGCGCGGCCAGAAACAATCAGGTTGAGGGCGCGATCGTAATACTCGTTCAAGTTGTATTGCTCCACGGCCTTGTCGATTTCGGGCATCGCTTCATGCACGGCATCGCGCAAACGGGCACGGCGTTGCAGGCGGACCGAGAAGACATCCGGGCGCAGCTTGAGATCATCGATCTTGATCCGGTTCATCTTGGTCAGATCCATGTCGTCCCCGTCGGGGAAGAGGTAGTAGGGATCAAATCCCTTGCCGAGGAAGCCGGCGGTGCCGCCCTTGCCCACGACGTTGGACTCCTGCAACGGCCGCGGAAGCATCACAAACGGCAGCATGGGTTCCGTGGGCGGCTTGATGCGGATGATGTTGGAGCCGAAGTTCGGAAAGTCCTTCGGGCTGGGCGGTTCAAGCTGGCCCGAGGCGCTGACCTTGTCGGTCGTGTATCCCGTCATGATCTGGTAGATGGCGGCGGTGTGGTTGAACAGGCCGTTGGGCGTGTAGCTCATCGACCGGATCATGTTGAACTTGTCGTTCACCTTGGCCAGCTGCGGCAGGATTTCGGTGTAGTTGACGCCCGGAATTTTGGTCGGGATGTTCTTGAAGACGCTCCGAAACTTGTCGGACACGTTTTCCTTGGGATCCCACAGGTCGATGTGACTGGGGCCGCCCTGAAGGTAAACCATGATGATGCTCTTGGCTTTGCCCCAGCCGGGAGGCTTCTTGCCCGGGGTGACGCCGGCACGGGCCTTCAGCTCGAACATCGAGCCGAGGGTCAGGCCAAGCAGCGCCGAACCGCCGACGCGGAGCAGGTCGCGGCGCGTGACGCCAAGATGGGGATCGCAGAGGTCTCTGCCAGGTTGACCGGGAACACGAATCATAGGTTGCCTTTGGTTTGGTGGTGGTTTGACTAAAAGCTATTCGGACGCGCCCGTCTAGCGGTTAAACAGGAATGCCGGATTGTTGATCAGCGCCCAAGCGAGATCCTGGGCCATCGTGAGCCGCTTGTCCGTCAGTTGCCGCACGCTCATGGCGGTGTCGAGACGCAGTTGCACAAGTTTCGGATCGAGTTTGATGGGTTCGTTGGCGGTCGTCACCGCGCCCTTCAGTTCGGCCAGCTTGGGATCGGCGGGCAATGGCTGTTTGCTGACGAACAGGGTCTGCTCTTTCTTCCGCAGGTCCATGTCGGTCGCGCGATAATAGTTCGTCAGTGCCGCGACCTGATCCTTGGTACGCAATTGCGGCGGCAACTTGACGGTCTCCGCCACTGATGCCGGCAGGCCGAAGTTCAAGGGATCGGCGGAGGTTGTAACCCAGACGCGGAACCGCCCGATCGTGAAGCCTTCGCCGAACTTCTGCGAGAGCGTGAAGCGCAATTCGGTCGCATTGGTCGCCGCGATGGGCTTGGCCAGCTGGAAGGTGGCAAAGTGGGGCTGACCGGTTGGTGTGCCGCTGACGGCCCAACCCTTGCCGTTCGCCTCGTTCTTTCCGTCGATTGCCAGCTTCACGTCAAAATCCTTTTGCGAGAAATCAGCCCGGGCATCGGCGAACGTCACCGCGTTCTTCTCGTCGGCCTTGCCGGCCCGGCCCCAGTTCAAAGTCAGTTCGGTAAGGACAAAATTGCCCTTGTTCCGACCCGGCCCGAAGTCGGGCAAGCTCGTGTCGGGCAGCACCTCGATCATCACGCCGGTGATGTTGGTGAGCTTGGTGTCGGCCTTGAACGTGTAATCCACATTGGCGCCAGGGCCGCTGGCCAGCAGCGAACCATCCTTTTGGGCGACCAGCTTCGGGCCACCCGTCGCCTTCGGATCGGCCAGGACAAGCTGAGTCCACGCCGTCCAGGTCCGGCTTACGGGCAGGGTCTTTTCCCAGTCCAGCAGCCGCGTGGGCAGGGCGGCCTCAGATTCCTTCAGCGCTTTTTCATCCGCGGCAATTTTGTCGAGCCGCTTCTTCTCGTTGGCGGCATTGATCGGGGCGCGTTCCTTCTCGTAGGCGGCCAGCGTCTTTTCCGCGGCGGCGATGGCCTCCAGCCGCTGTTTCTCCCGCCGGGCAATGTCAGGGGCGTGATGTTTCTCGGACGCTTCGAGGCTGGCGGCCAGTTGCTGGTGATCCTGATCGATGGCCTGGGCGGTCTTGAGCACCTTCTCGATTTCCTTGTCGGTTGCCGGACGGCTCAGCACGCGCAGATAAAGCTCCTGCACAACCTTGCGATCGTCCTTTTCCGCCGCCACCAGTTTTGCCACGGCGTTGTTGGTGTCGCCGATGGCGTCGGCCACCGCCGGACCGGTGAGCAGGGACATCACCGAGCCCAGCCGGATTTCGTTGCTGCGTTCACACTCGCACGCACTCTCCCGTGGCGGACGCCCCAGATTGGCCAGGAAACCGCTGGGCACATCGATTGCAGAATCCGGCAACTGCGCGGCACGGGTGCCCGGTTTGACGCCGGGGAAATTCGGCGAGGCGCCGGTGACCCGCAGCACGGCGTCGTACAGCACCTCCGCCGGCAACCGCCGTGCCAGCGCGTGGGAATAGTTGATCTTGTCGTCCTCATTCCACTTGTGCGTCGCCAGCGCGAGTTGATACGTGCGGGACTTGCAAATGAGCTGGATCAACTGGCGGACGTTGAAATTGCTCTTCACGAACTCCTGGGTGAGAAACTCGAGCAATTCAGGATTGGTCGGCGGATTGCCGGCGCGGATATCGTCCAGCGGTTCGATGATGCCGACGCCGAGGAGATAGCCCCAAAGCCGGTTGACGTAACTGGAGGCAAAATACCGGTTGTCGGACGATACCAGCCACTCGGCAAGCTTCTCGCGGCGGGACGGCTTCTCCTTCTTCACCTCGAATTTCGCCGGATACGGAAAGTCGGGCGGCGCAACCTTGCCTGTCCGGTCGTGTTTGATGTCCCCGTCGGCCTTGTCGCTGATGATTTCGTACAAGGGCTTCGCCCCCTCGACCGCGGTGCCGCCAATGTTTTTGTCCTTGCTCTCGGGATCCTTTTTCAGCTCCACCTGCGCGAAGAAAGCCGTCATCTGGTAATACTGGTCCTGAGTCCACCGCTCGAACGGATGGTCATGGCACTTGTTACAGTTGAATCGCGTGGCCAGGAACAGGTGCGTCGTATTTTCCATGGTTTCGGTCGGCGTCCGCAGCACTTTGAAGTAGGAGGCCTGCGGGTGTTCGCGGTTGGAACCGCTCGCCGTCACGATCTTCTTCACGAACTGGTCATAAGGGGTGTTGGCCTCGATCTCCTTGCGAATCCATTCGCGGAACAGTTGGGCGCCCTCGGCACCAAGGAACTTGCGGTTCACCTGGAGCAGGTCCGCCCACTTGTTTGCCCAATGGTCCACATAATCCGGGCTGCCCACCAACTTGTCGATCAGGGCGTCCCGCTTGACGCGTGTCGCACGGGAATCGGCCAGGAATTCACGAACCTCACCCGCAGCCGGCGGCAGGCCGGTCAGATCCAGATAGACGCGCCGGATGAAGTCCGCATCCGAACAGAGTTCCGAAGGCAGGGTCTTCATCCGCTTCCACTTCGCGGCAACTAGTTCGTCAATCCGGTTGTGTGCAGGCTGGTCCTTCCACGCAAACCCCGTCCGATCACCCATGACCGTGATGGTCGTCGCCGCATACGCCCCTTCGTAGCGCACCAACACCGGCGCCTCGCCCCGGCGCAGCACCTTCAGAAGCCCGCCCCCTTCGTCCACCGCCACATCCGTGTTGCCGCTCTCGGTGAAAGCTTCGGCGGTCACGTCGCGCGAGTCGCCGTTCGAGAAGAACGCCACCACCCGCGTCTGCTGTCGCGCGCCCACCGTCTGCACCACCGGATTCTGCGGGACGATTTCAATGCGCGTCACCCGCGGCGCATCCAACGTCAACTTCGCGCCGTCCGCGATCCACGCCCGAAGGACTTGATAATACTTTTCATCCGTCCGGGTACGTTGCCCCCCTTCATGCGGGACCGCGCCGGTGGACTTGAGCAGCATGAGGCTGTCGTCGGGCGAGGCGAAATTCACCCGCCGCGCCGCCAGATCGTCGATGAAAGCCCGCACGTCGTAAATCGGGTCGTAACCGCGCAAGGACAGTTTAAAGCCATTCTTCCCGTCCTTGGCGCCATGGCAGGTGCCGGCGTTGCAACCCAGTTTCGAGAGGACCGGGTTCACGTCGCGGATGAAATCCACCTTCAAGTCGCCCCCAATTCCCGCGACTTCCACCGGCAGTGTCACACTTTTGTCGCCCAGAGTGATTTTGAGTTGCGTCTTTCCGTTGGCGATCGGATGCAAATGCCCGCGCGGGGTGATGTCGGCCACCTTCCGGTCCAAGCTAAAGTTCACCATGCGAGTGACATCCGCCGTGTCACCCGACGCCAGCCTCGCGCTGACCACCAACTGGTTGTATTCGGTGCTCCGGCCGAGTTTGACCGTCTTCGGATAAACATCCAGCGAGACGACTTGCGCGCCCTTCGGCAGCACCTCCTGATCCGCCGGGTTCAGCGAGTACAGATTACCGGCCGGCCGCAGCGCGGCGGGCGTGGCGGCCGCCGGCTCGTTCTTGGCCGCCGCCACCACCACCGGAGCCGCCGGCGTGGATTTCGTCACCTTGCCGCTCGCCGCGTCGATCCAGCGGATCACCCCATCCTGTCCAGCGGCCGCCACCAGCTTGCCATCCGGACTGAACGCCACCGCGTAAACACCGGCCGTGGGCACGTCCGTCTGGGCCACCAGCTTGGTGCCCGCCGTCTGGAATTTCTCCAACTCCACCCGCTCTGCCGGAGTCTGCGCCGAGAACCGCTTCTCCATGATCTTCTTGATGTTGTCGGGGATCTTGGCGTCCACATCGGCTGCGTAGATCACCACCTGGCCGCTGTTGTCCAGCGAACTGGCGGCGGCGAATTTCTTTCCATCCCGACTATACCGCGCGCTGAAAATCCGGCCCGGCAATTCGGGAAACTTCCGGATCAAATTGGCGTTGTCGCCGATCTGCCGCGCCGTCTGGCGGAAAATCCGGAAAATCTGCGGCGCACCATCCGAGCCACCGACCAGAATGTTGTCCTGCTCAGGATGACGTTCAATCGAATGAATGCCGCCCCGCAACGCCCCCGGCGTGATCGACGTGACATTGTCCACAAACCTTTGCGTCGCCACCTCGGTAAGCTTGGTGGTCATGTCCCGTCCCACCGACACGAGATGACCGCCGTCCACGGAAAATGCCGTGTCCAGCACCCAGTCGCTGTGCGAACCCTGTTGGAGAATCTGTTTCCCCGTTTGCGCGTTGATCGCCCGCACCGTGTTGTCCGCGCAACCAAACGCGACCGTCGCTCCGTCCGGCGACCAACTCACCCCATACACCGTGTCATACGTCACCGGCAACGAGAGCTTCAACTTCCGCTTCTCCACGTCCCAGATTTGCACCTCCCCCATCCGTCCCGGTTGACCGCCCGCCACCGCCAGCGACTTGCCGTCCGGCGAAAACCGCACCGACTCGATTCGCTCCGACAAACCCACCAACCGCGCCACCACCCCCGAGCCATCCGCGCGGTGCAGCAAGACCTCATGAAAGCCGGCCAAGGCCAGCAGCTTGCCGTCCGGCGAAAAGTCCAGCGAAGTAACCACCGGCTGCCGCGTGTACACCGGCAGATGATCCTGATCGTAACGCTGCCGAGCGTTGACCGGCGTGTCGTCGTGGGCACCCTCCGTCAGCCACTTGCGGATCAATGCCACCTCGCTGACCGGCAATGCCGGCTTGCCCTTGGGCATTTCCACTTCGCCGTCCTTGTTCGGCACCAGCATTGTGAACAACAGGCTCTGCTCCGGTTTGCCTGCCACCACCGCCGGCGATTTGGACTTGCTGTCCCCGCCGGCCAGCATACGAGCGAAATCCGTCATCACGTAACCGCCTTGAGCCTTGGCCGGCTGATGACAGCCCTGACACTGCGCCTGGAAAATCGGCCGGATCTGCTTGTAGTAGCTCACCGGCCCCTTGTTTTCCTCCGCCTTGGCTGCCGGCGCGGCTGCGATCCCCACCCGCGCCAGTGTGCAACCCAAAAGAAAAACCACCACTGAAAAGACACGATTCATAATCATCAACCTGAGCAACTTCGCTTGGAAACCCTGTCACCGCCCGCATTTTCGATCTCGGTCACGATTTCACTGCCCCACCGCCAAATCGCCGCCGCATCACGCCGCCACGGGACACCATTTTCCGACTCCCAACCCGCTGCCTGAATTCACCCGCTGCCACGCTCAAAAACCCGCCCCGACCGAGGTCTTGCGCACGTACAACAGCGGTTGCAGCGTCGGCGTCCACAGCGGTGTCCCCGTCTTGCAATCTGCGATCTGCCCGAGGTCAGGCACTACCGCCGAGGCCGCCTGAGCGTCACGCACCGGCACCTTCACGACCGTCACGTGCCCATCTGCCGCGCTCGCCGCCGCCGTCCGGCCGTGCCGCGTCAATCCCACCCCGTACGTGCTGCCGAAGTTCCAATTGTTGCGCGTCCAGTCGAAATCCGAGGCGCTCCAGTTGAAATTGTTCATCGAGCGCGAATCCTCCGTGGTCAGCAGAAAATCCGCCGCGGGCTCGACCGCGGAAACCTTCACTGCCGGCCCGTTCTGGTTCGGCCAGATGATGTGGGAATTGACCACATAGTCCACCGGATACGGCAGCCAGCCATATTTCGCGACACTGTCCACCACCCCCGGGCACTTATACATGTTTGGTTGCGACATAGGGCAGCAGAATCTTGAACCAAATCGTCGAATTGGTGGTCAGCGCCTCGTTCGCCGCAAAAAATCCGCACGGAAAACTGTCGTCGTAATCCCCCGCATACACCAGCACACCCAGTCCCAGTTGCTTCTGGTTCGACACGCACTTCGCCTGATGCGCCTTTTTCTTCGCCGACCCCAAAGCCGGCAGCAGCAGCGACGCGAGAATTCCGATGATCGCGATCACGACCAGCAATTCGATCAGGGTGAAACCAGCCACCACCTTCCGGTTACGAATTTTTTGCATATCAGCTTGCGCAATTCAGACGGACCTCAAAACAAGTCCCACTGACTCAGCGGGTCACGATTCGGCCGCATCGTCCCCACCTGACTGGCCGAAATCGTCTCCACATGCCCGTCCACCATCGCTGCATTGGCCTTCCGATTGTGCCTGTTGAATACCCGCGTCGGATGGCTCACAAAAAGCCCGTCCGTCGGCAGACGAAAATGGATCGTCCGATCCCCGGCCCCGGTCACCGGAATCACCAGATCCGGGTCGGGCTCCAGCGGATTCGCCGCCATGGCCGTGTCCACGAAATGCACCGTGGCGCTCGGCTTGGTCACCGCAACCTCCGGCTGTCCGCGATTCAGCCCTGAAATGCTCACCGTCAGATTGATCCCAATGTTGTAAAACGCCCCCGGCTGATTTCCCGCGCAATGAAAAACGTTGGTGTTCCCGAGATACGGCCGCGCCAGATCCGGCCACCGCGTATAGATCGGATCCGGGCCCCACAACGCACCGGCCGGTGCCGGGACCGGTGAAGCCGGGTCGCCCAAATAGTACGGCAGCAGGTAGTTTTCGTAGTCATCCTTGTAAAACGATGCTGCCAACGCAAGTTGCCGCACATTGTTGACACACTTGCTTCCTTTCGCTTTCGCCTTCGCCTGCCCCAGCGCCGGCAGCAGCATCGACGCGAGAATTCCGATGATCGCGATCACGACCAGCAATTCGATCAGGGTGAAACCGGCGTTACGGCCTGCGCTGGAATTTTTCATAAGCCGACAGGGGCGGACGTTCTATGGTCGAAAATGCACCGTGGCTCCGGTCAGGTCAACCAATCACATCGCCAATCCGCGGCCGGATTGAAGCCCGCGAACCCCGCACCGGTCCAAACGCCGCTGCTCAACCTATCGCCCGCGCCAATACCATGAACAAACCCGTCCTCTCGCTCCACCTCGCCCTCGCCCTTCTTGGTCTTGCCGCCACGTCCCTCCCCGCACAGATCGCCGGTAAAGCCACCAGCAACGAACTTCTCCTTGCGAACTCCACCGGCACCAAAACCGTCATCGTTGTTTCCCCCATGGCCGGCAAATGGGAACTTCAGGCCGCCACCGATCTCGCCAGGTATTTCGAGACCATGACCGGTGCCAAACCCACCCTTGCCCAAAAGCCCGCCGCCATCGTCGAAGCCCTCAAGGCCGACGCCCCCGCTCTCCTCGTCGGCTCCGAAGCCCTCGACGCCGAACCCTCCCTTCGCGAAGCGCTCGCCCGAGTCGCGCGCCGCGACCCCGTCCTGCGCGCCGACGCCATTGTGATCCGCCGCAAGGGCAACCGCGTGCTTCTCGCCGGCACCAACGACGAGTCCCATTACTACGCCGTCGCCCACCTCCTCCAGTTGTGGGGTTGCCGCTGGTATTTCCCCGGCGAATTCGGCGAATGCATTCCCCGCCATGCCACCTTGAAGGTCGGCGACCTCGACTTCGCCTACGCGCCTCCGTTCGAGGTCCGCAATTTCTGGCTCGCCTGGAACGCCAGCAACGCCGGCGCACCCGAGTTCCAGCGCCGCAACTTCGGCAACAACCTCAACGTCCCCAGCGGCCATGCCCTCGCCCACTACACCAAAGACCTCGTCCCCAAGGGCAAATCCGTTTACAACGTCCCCATCGCCGAGGACGCCACCGCAGAACACGTCGCCCGCCTCATCAGCACCAACTTCGGCAAAGGCCTCAACATCAGCCTCGGACTTGAGGATGGCCTCTACGAATCCGATTCCCCCAAGGACAAGGAACTCATGTCCGGCTTCACCGACAAATATTTTCTCACCCCCTCGATGACCGATGCCTTCCTGACGCTTTACAACAACGTCAGCCGCATTCTCACCCGCCAGTTCCCCGACAGCCCCTCCCGCATCGGCTTCCTCATTTACGCCAACATCACGCTCCCGCCTCAGCGCAACCTCGTCGCCGAAAAACCCCTCGTCGGCTATCTCGCGCCCATCGACATCGATCCCAACCACGGCATGGATGACCCCCGCTCCCCGCCCCGCCAGGAATACCGCGAAATGCTCTATCGCTGGGCCAAAGTCATGCAGGGCCGCGTCGTCATTTACGATTACGACCAGGGCATGCTCGTCTGGCGGGACATTCCCAATCCCGCCCTCACCGCCCTCCGTCAGGACATCCACCACTATCGCAAGGCCGGCATCCTCGGCATCTCAACCGAAAGCCGCGGCGCCTTCGCCACCACCTTCCTCAACCTCTTCATCCGCCAGCAGCTCTACTGGAATCCCGACGCCAGCGTGGACGCCCTGCTCGCCGAGTTCTATCCCAAGTTCTATGGTCCCGCCGGCCCCGCCATGGCGAAATACTGGTCCGCCATCTTCAAGGCCTGGGACGATACCATCGTCACCGAACACGAGTATTTCGTCGCCCCCGCCATCTACACCCCCACGCTCATCAACGAACTCAAACGCCACCTCCAGGCCGCTGAATCTGCCCTGAAGGCCCCCGCCGCCCCGGGATCGAATCCCGCCGATGCCGCAAAATACGCCGACCGCATGCGCTTCACCCGCCTCAGCTTCGACGTCCTCGAGAATTACATGGCCATGGTCACCGCCGCCGCCCCCCAGACCGATTTCAAGACCGCCGTCGCCGCCGGCGAGCGCGGCCTGGCTGCCCGCCTCGAACTCGCAAAACTCAATCCCATCTTCACCACCCGAGTCGTAGGCGTCGCTGCCGAGTCCGAAAAGACCGGCCCCGCCTGGTGGCCCGGAGAAGTGAAACAATACCGCGACCTCCTCGCCCTCACCGACGGCACCCAGGGAACGCTCGTGGCCAAAACCCCCGCCGAATGGGCCTTCCGCCGCGACCCCAGCGACACCGGCCTCCCCAGCGGCTGGGCTTATCGCGACAACCTCATCGACCTCACCTGGTGGAACTCCCAGACCGATCAGAACTCCTGGGACATCCATCGCCGCAACCCCGGCCACTGGGAAATGCTCCGCACCGACCTCTACTCCCAAGCCCAGGGCGTCCTCACCCACGACTACCAGAGCTATACCGGCTTCGCATGGTACCGCACTCAAGTCGATCTCACCGCCGAACAGACCGCCGGCAAACTCCACCTCATGTTTCCCGGCATCTTCAACGAATGCTGGCTCTACGTGAACGGCTACCTCGTCGCCCACCGCCCCGCCAAAGCCATGTGGTGGTACAGCGACTACAAATTCCAATGGGACATCGACGTCTCCTCCCACTTCAAACCCGGCACCAACACCGTCACGGTCCGCTACCACAACCCCCACCATTTCGGCGGCATCTTCCGCCGCCCGTTCCTCTACCGCGCCACCGGGAAATAAACCCGAACTGCGGAAACGGGATCACCCGAAACCCATCCGCCCCGACTTCGCAACCAACGCCTCCGCCCCCGCACAGGTAGGACGCGGTGTCCCCACCGCGCCGCCGAACCAACGGCACCGGTTCGAAAACGCACAGTTGCCTCCGCCCCACGATCGGACGCCCCGCCAGGACACGCGCAAATCTCGCCGCTTTCCACCTTCGCATCAATCCACCCGCTCCGGCCCCTGCGCCATCGACAGCGCCAGATTCCGCCGGATCGCCTCCCGGTTCCCCGCATCGTAAAAATCCACCGGATTGAAATCATCCGTCAGCACAATCCCGTGCTTCGGGTCCGGAGCCCGGATTCCCGCATACGCCTGCCGCGCCGAATGCCGCACCAGCGGATGCATCGCCTCGAAGTTCGGCGCGCGAAACTCCTTGAACTCCGCCTGATCCGTCGCCACCAGAAACACATTCCCGTTCCCCGACAGATGTGTCCGCACATTGCGAAACACCGCCCGCAACGTCTTTTCCAGCGACGCCCCGAAGAAATCCTTCGCCACCTCGTTCTCGCCAAAACTGTTGATCACCAGCACTCCGTCCGGACGCAACACCCGCCGCATCGACGCAAACGCCTCGCGTGTCATCAGGTGCGACGGCGACGAATCCCCGAGAAACGCATCCAGCACCACCGCGTCGTACTTCTTCTCCGTGCTGTTCACCACATACCGCCCGTCCCCCACAATCACGTTCAACTTCTTCGAGTCAAAATCGAAAAACTTCTCCGCCACGGGCACCACCGCCGGGTTGATCTCCACCACGTCCACCCTCGATCCCTCGCGCGCGAATTGCATCGGCACAATCCCCACTCCCATCCCGATGCACAATACGTCCTCCACCCGCGGCGCGTACGCCGCCGTCAGGTCATGCAACATGAACGTGAACATCGACGAACTCTGCTTCTCCCCCGGGTCATACGTGTTCTGCACCAGATAATCGTTCAGGTAGTAAAGCCGCTCCCCGCTGTTGTCCTGCAACACCTGCAACTGCCCGAAATTCGAGTTGCTCCGGAAAACCTGCTCGCCGAACTGAAACTGCGTCCGCTGGTCCCGCGACACCCCCGCCCATCCAAAAAACAAGCCTGTCGCCACCCCCACCGCCACCCCCGCCTGCTGCCGCTCCTTCCGGCCCCACCCAAAGAAATACCCCGCCGAAAGCGCCATCAACAGACCCGCCGTGATGAACATCGTCTGCGAATTCGGCAGAAACGGAATCAACACATACCCGATCAACACCGTCCCCAACACGCTTCCCAACGTGCTGATCGCCGACAACCGCCCCGCGTTCCCCCCCACGCCCATCACCGACACCGTCAACACCCGGATGAAAAACGGACCCACCATCGCCAGCAAAAACAGCGGTACAAAAAACAAAAATGCCGACGCCAGCAACGACCCCAGCGCCAGCTTGAACTTCAGACAGCGATACGCCACCGCCTCCACCCCCAGCACGCTCAGGCACAGATACACCGCCGCCAACAGGATGCTTCCGTAAATCCGCCCCAACTTCGGCGTCCGGTCCACCAACCATCCCCCCGTGTAATACCCGAACGCCAGCGACACCAGCGTCACCGCGATCTGCGCCGTCCACACAAAATGCGACGTCCCAAAATACGGCGACAGCATCTTCGCCCCGAGAATCTCGATCACCAGCACCACCGCGCCCGTGGTCGCCGCCGTGAAATACAAATACCGACGCAGACCGCTCGAAAGCACGGCCTCGCTCGAAGGGGCTTGTTTCTTTTGCACCCGGCACTTGTACTGGCTGCCCGGCGGGTTGGAAAACGAAAACGGGCAAAAAGCGCACGGGACGACCCGTGCCACAACCATCGCCCGCCTTCCGCGCCTCGACTACGGCATGGGCAAATACTGGCAGGTCATCAGCATCGGCATTCAGAACACCCTGGTTTACCGGGTGAACTTCCTCTTCCGCGCCACCTTCGGCCTCATCCCCCTCACCGCCACCATCCTCCTCTGGAAAACCATCTACGCCGGCAAGACCGCCGGGTCCACCGTCGGCGCCTACACCCTCGCCGAGATGATTTCCTACTACCTTCTCATCACTATTGTGGACGCCCTGACCTCGGTAACCGAGGACGACTGGCAGGTCGCCGCCGACATCAAGGATGGCAACATCAGCCAGTTCCTCCTCAAACCCATCGACTACCTCACCTACCGACTCTGCCTCTTCTTCGCCGGACGCCTTATCTACACCACCGTCGCCATCATTCCCGTCGCCCTCTTCATCGCCGTCCAGCGCCAGTACTTTGTCCTTCCCCCGGACGCCGCCACCTTCGCCTGCTTCCTCGCCTCCCTCGCCCTCACCGCCCTGCTCCAGTTTTTTCTCTCCTACACCATGGCGCTCCTCGCCTTCTGGGTCCTCGAAGTCGCCACCTTCATCTTCATCGTCTTCGCGTTCGAATACCTCGCCGGCGGACACCTCTTCCCCCTCGACATCCTCCCGCCCGCCATCGCCACCGCCATCAACTTCCTACCCTTCCCCTACCTTTGCTTCTTCCCCATCAGCATCTACATGGGCAAAACCACGGGCGCAGCCCTCGCGCAAGGCCTCGTGATTCAAGCTGCCTGGGTCGCCATCACCTACGCCCTTGCCCGCTTCGTCTGGAATCGCGGCATCCGCAAATACTCCGCCGTCGGCGGGTGAAACCGTGCGCTCTGAAAACCCCCATGCGAAAAGCCGCCGCGCGCATTGCCAATCCCGGAGCGCCGAGCATTGCTCGGCCCGCCCCCGCCGAACAATGCTCCGCGCTCTACCGCAACTCCCGACTCCATGCGGCATCCGACTCTCCGGCTCCAATGACTCGGCCAAATCCCGACAAACCCGGGTCGGCAAAGTAATGGAGCCGAAGGAATGAAGACCAAGAAATCCAATCTCGTCGCGGAAAGGCGCAGGTGAATGGGATCAGCAATAACTCCTTCTCCCCATTACCCTGCCCCAAATTCCCCTGCCCAATGATCCCTGCTCCCCCACCCCCAGCCACCCCGCACGAACCCCTCGTCCTTCCGCCCCACACCCTGCGCAGCTACGCCGCCATCTACGCCGCGCTGTGGCGCAACTCGATCGTCCGCGAGATGGGTTTCAAATCCAACTTCCTCCTCTGGATCGTCGTCGAGCTGCTCTGGTTCGCGTTGCAACTCACCTTCATGGCCGTCATCTACTCGCACACCGACAGCATCGGCACCTGGACGCGCTGGGAAGTCGTCCTGCTCGTCGGCGCGAGCCATTTCATCCAGCAAATCTTCACCGCCCTCTTCCTCGTCAACTGCTCGCAACTCTCCGAGCACATCCGCACCGGCAAGCTCGACTTCATGCTCCTCCTCCCCGTGAACCTCCGCTTCCTCGTCTCCCTCCGTCAGGTGGACCTCGGCGGCTTCATCAACGCCGCCTCCGCCGTCGCCGTGATGATCTACGCCGCGCGCCAGCTCCACCTCGTCCCCAGCGCCCTCCAGATCCTCGGCTTCCTCCTCCTCTGCGCCCTCGGCATCCTCATCCATTACTCGCTCCTGTTCCTGCTCGCGACCGTCAGCTTCTGGACCGTCCGCGCGCAAGGCGTTGTCTGGGCCTACTACAATCTGTTCAACATCGCGCGCCTGCCCGACTCGGCGTTCCAGGGATTTTTCAAAGCCTTCTTCACTCTCGTCATCCCGATGCTCCTCGTCGCCAACGTTCCCGTGAAACTCCTCGTGCAAAAACTCGAAAGCCCCCTGGAAATGCTCCTCCTCGCCAGCCTCAGCATCGTCTGCTTCGCCGTCTCCGAATGGGTCTGGCGGCTTTCGTTGCGGCGGTACACGAGCGCGAGCTCGTGAGGAAGCAGGAAGCAGGAAGCAGAAGGCAGAAGGCAGGAGGCAGAAGTCAGTAGAAAGCAACCGCCGCACTGGCAATCAAGCTGCACCGGCGCCAGCCACGGTCCGGCAAGCGTTCAAGGTAGGGCGCGTCTGTCCCCAGCGCGCCGCCTGCGCGTCCACACGCCACGCGGTGCGCTGAGGACAGACGCGCACTACACCCCCGCAGTCCATCCCGCTTGCCACCGCGAACAACTCCGTTTCACCACGCCATGTCGGTCCGTGAAATACGCATCTCAGTTCATACGCATGCCCCGGTTCGCCATTCCAGCCCAGCGGGCGAAAGACAATAGCCCAGCACTTGAGTGCTGGGTCCGCGTCGGGCAACGAACCAAGTCCCGACAGGGACGAAAGAAACCGTGCGCCATCCCGCTTCTTTCGTCCCTGCCGGGACTTTTTGATTCCCCCGCCAGCAACCCAGCACTCAAGTGCTGGGCTACTTTCGGTC
>CAZUUP010000063.1:0-15783 GCA_964623105.1 uncultured Akkermansia sp. | reverse complement strand
GCACCACCGGCACCAGCTTCAAAAAACGCCCGCTGTCATTGTCCCCAAACTGCGGCACCCGCCCCCGCCGGTCCGCCACAGCCGCACTGAACTCCCACACCTTCGCCAATCGCTCCCAATACCACGCCGGAAATGGCGAAGTTCCCGTTCCTCCCGGCACCGCCCACAGCTTCATCGGCCCCGCCGCCAACCCCGGCCGTCCGCGATGCCGCCGCGCGTCATACTCCGCCAGCGCACGCCGCTTCCCCTCCGGCAGACCCAGCACCAACGCCGTCCCATACACCACCATCTCCGCCGACAACCGGTGATAATTGATCGAAGCCTCGAAATTCCCCCCGTCCAAACCAAACTGCGTTCCCACCTCCCCGATCAATTCCTGCACCGCAAACGCCAGCCACACATCCGTCTCCTCGCTCCGCGGCAGAAAAGCTGCCACGTACAAAAGCCCCGCCACATTCGCCAAATAGTGATTCCCCCGGAAGTGCTCCCCCCACTCCAGATGATTTCGCACATGTTCGCCATGCTCGAACACGCTCCGTCGAAACACCTCCTCAAAAGCCCCGTCGAACACCGCCCCCGCCGCCCGGAACAGATCGTACGCCACCAGCCAGTTCCCCACCCGGATCGCCACATCCATCGCACACTGCCAGTTCACGCCAAAACGAGGCGGATTCGTCGCCACGAAATCCAAAACTTCGTTCCTGAATTCCCCCAAATACTCCTCTGGTCCCCGCCAACCCGCATCCCCGGACCGCGCCAACGCAAACGCATGCGCCAGCAGCGTCAGATGCTGCATCCGCGCCAACTCCCACGGCACCTTCACGTCCACCCCCGGCAAACCACCGAAATGGATGTGCTCAAACCACGTGGTTTCCGACCAGCGATAACCCGACTTGAAATCCAGCTGCCAGTCGATTGGTCGATACCCGTCACCCACCAATCCCCACACCCATCGCGCCTCCGCGAGATTCGCCCCCGTCACCCGCCGGACCAGCCAGTCCCCCGCCGCGTCAGCCACCACCCGGTCGCCCGGCGGATGCCGGTGGCCCTCCACCCCCGCGCACGCCAAGCCATGCTCCACCCGCACCCAACCCGAGCCCAGCAGATCAAAACGATGCTCCAGATGCCGCTCCACCAACTCGCGGATAACCGCCGCGCACCCCCGCAATCCCTCCAGGTCACACGCCGGAAAAATCCTCGCCAATGCGCCCTCCGGCACCCGCGCCGCCTCCGCAAACGTTCTTGTGCTCGCGTCCGCCCGAAACGCTCGCCCCGCCCACAGCCGATGCGCCAGCTTGGCACGAACCTTCCCGGCCAGCCGAATACCCCGGGCCAGCGGCGACCGGCCACCCGGAATCTCCCTCAATGGCACCGGCACCCCTCCGTCCTCCCTCACGCCGGCAGTCCTTTCCCCAGCTTGGCCCCCGCCAGCTTGTAAACCAACCCCGCCCCCACCACCAGACCCACCCCATACGAAACCCCGATCACCACCAACTGCCCCAGCACCTGCCGCACCTCAATCATCCGATACAACCCCGCACTCACCATACCCGAGACCAATCCACCCGTCAGGGAGAGACAGGTGATCCACAACCACCGCCGCACCGTCACCCACATGAACACCCCCCGCTCCAGATAACCGCGCAACATCCACTCCCCCAGAAACAACAGCAAAATCCAGCCCAGAAACATCACCACCGGAATCGCCACCAATCCGCCCCACCGCACGCCAAACCACAGCAATGGAATCGAAAGCGCATATGTCGCCGCCTCCACCCCCAACCGGCTCCACACCCGCCCGCAGGCCCACATGATGTTTCCCACGATCGAATTGACCGAAACCCACGGAGCCATCAGGCAAAACAACGCCAGCGCCACGCTCCCCGTCTGCAACAATGCTCCATCCTCCAGCGCCCGGTCCCCCTTCGCCGTGAACACCAGCAGATCGTCCGCGATCCCCGCCATCGGCCAGGCCATCACACTGAGGAATACCAAACTCTGCTCGCTCCGCAGCCGCACCAACGTCACAAACTCCTCCGTCACCCCCTTTGCCTTCCGCGCCAGTTCCGGATACGCCACCGTTCCAAAACTGTTCCCAATCAACATCAGGATGTTCCCAAACCGTTGCGACAACACCAACAACGTCGCCCCTCCCGCCAAAGTTCCCGTCGCCATTGCCCGCAGCACAAATCCCCATCCCTCCGCCAGCGCCCGGGCCACCAGCACCGGTAACAAACCCCGCGCCACCTCCACCGCCTGGGGCCACGCCGCAACCAAACCTTCCCACTTCGGCATGCCGATCACCGAAATCATCACCAGCATCAAATACAAAAACGCCAGCACCGCCCCTCCCAACGCCGCCCACGCCACCCCCTCGACTCCAAACTCATCCAGCCACACCAGCGCCGCAAAAAACGGTCCCAACGCAAAAATCACCCGCCCCCCCGCCGCCGCCCCAAACCGGCCCGCCGCCTGCAACGTCGCCACAGCCACTCCGGACACCCCCTGAAACAACATCACAAACGCCATGATTTGCAGCGTCTTCGCCGCCACCGCAACCCCCTTCCCCGAAAGCCCGGGCCCCAGCAACCCGATCACCCCCGAACTGAAACCCAGCACCCCCACTGACAACCCCAGCAGCAGCACGCCCGCCACCCCCGCAAACGTCCAGCACAACGCCTTCCCGCTCGGCGTCAAACCACGCTCGTCCACCACCCGCGGCAACAGCACCAACAATGCAAGCGACAGAAATATTCCCGCCACCGTGTCCGGCACCACGTACGCCACAAAAAATCCGTCCGACACCCCGCCCATGCCAATCTGACGCGCCAGAATGACCTGCGTGCAAAGGTTGAGCAATCCGCTCATCCCCTGCACCAGCGCGATCAACCCGCTGTTCCAGACCAGCGAGTCGCGCTTGAGGCTGCGAAAAAAATTCATCGTCTGCCTGTCCCGACCCCCGCCACCCCTGCGTCGCGATCACCCGCAGGCCTCAACTCACACCTCTACCTGCCCTTTCCAACCCGGATGCGCCACAAAGCCAAAATATGGGTCGCGATGCTCCGGCGCAAAAAACTCGCTCCCGCTCAAACGGCGCTCCCCCACGATCACCGCGATTTCACTCAAGGTCCGCAAGCCAAAATCCCAGTCCCCCTCGTGCAGCGGGTCAAACTGATGCAGCTTGCGCGGGTCAAATCCCATCAACCGCGTCGTCACCTGATCCACGGCAAACGGATGCGCCCCGGCCACCAGGCAGCCACAACGCCGCGCATCCGGCTCCAGCGGTCCCAGCCGGTCCCCACCCACGATTCCGTCCACCACGCAAAACAGCCTCCGCCGCGGCGTCGCATGCAACTGCCCCGCAGCATCCGCAAAAAACAGAATCTTCGCCAGATCCGCCGTCATCCGCCACGCCGAGTCATTCCCATGCCAGTTCCCCGCATCCACCGTGATCGTCTCCTTCGACAACCGCAAAAACGGCTTCACCGTCCGCCGGTAAATCTTCACCCCGGTCTGATACACCGCATCCGCCGCCTTCGACTGCTGCGCCAGAAACCGGTCATACGCCCACCGCTGCACCCGCACCAACGCCCGGTCCGCGCCCGGCCGCGCATCCGGCAGCTGATCCCCCCCGTTCTTCGGCGTCCCCAGCCGGTAGTGAATCAGATAATTCTTGTTCGTGTTGATACCCACCAAGCCCTTCAGATTCAGCGTCACCCCGACCTTCTTGTGGGTCTTCATCTTCGGCACTGACAAAAACACATCCGCCGACAGGATCGTCTTGGAAACGCAATACTCATGTGTCTCCCCCTGATGATGCGCAATGGTCTCCTGCCGGTTAAAATCCGCCCCGTAATAATTCTGGTTGGGCAGCCCGTAGAAATGGCTCTTGCGCCCAAGGTTGATGATCACGCTCCCCGCCGGATCGCCCGGCAGCTTCTTGCGATTCTCCGTTAACGGCGGCTTGCGATGATCGATCACCGCAAAATTCCGCAAATCATAAGCCTCAACCTTGAAGCGGAACTTCGACCAGTAAAACTCCTGGATCGCGTCCAACCGCTGTGCCCGCATCAACTCGTCCCAGTCGCAATCCATCTGCGGCACGTCCGCAATCACAATCCGCCCCTGCCCCTTCAGCGCCACATACGCATAATCCACCATCGCCCGCAGGATCGAGGGATGCGTGATCACCGCAAACAAATCCTGCCCGCTGTCGTTGAAGCTCAACACATAATTGGGCTTCAACACCACGGTCTGCCCCGGCTGGATCAAGCCTCCCAGCGGATTCCACTCCTTGGTTCCAAACCGCTCCCGGTCCATCCCCAAATTGCAGAACAGCCGTCGCAGCAGCTCGTAAGGCCAGTTCGGCGCCACCGAAGTCTCCGAGAACGGCAACTCCGGATACCGCGCCGCCGGATGAAACGGGGGATCGTTGTTGTAAGCCGGAACCGTGACGCCAAAGGCAACAGTATGCATGCTCAACGGTCTCCGTATTCAATCGGCAGCCGCTGGTCCAGAAAACGATACTTGCCCGCCTTCGTCCGCGGAATCTCCGCCACCCCCTGTAGCCGCAGATCCACATCCACCCCGAGCTTCAACACCAGCCCCCGCCGGATTCTCAGAATTTCCGCCTCGCCCAGCGGTCCGCCCTTCGTCACATACCGGAAGACCACCTCCCCGGCCTTCTCCTGCAAAAACTGAAACTGGCGCAACGGATCAAAAATATCGTCGTGCATGTTGATCGCCGTCATCGAGATAAACCGGCCCTTCCGCGTCACGATCACCTCGTGGCTCCGTCCCGAAATCTTCTCCAGCAGGGGAAAATTCCGTCCGCAATCCACGCACCGCTCCGGTCCGCGCACCGCCCGGTCCATCGTCCGATACCGGATGAACGGCGTCACCCGCTGATGAAAACTCGTCCCCACAATCTCCCCCTCCTCACCCTCAGCAACCCCCCGCCCCCCCGCATCCACCACCTCCGTAATTCCGTAAAACGGCCAGCTGTGGAACCGTGTCGTTCCCTCACACCACGGAGCCAGCACCGCCTTCTCGCAATGCCCGTACCACGAAAACAATTTCGCGCCCGGAAACGTCGCCCGGAACTTCTCCAACTGCCACTCGTAAACGTTCTCCGAACCCATGAAGATCACGTCCAGTTCCGCCTTCCCGGCCAGCCCGTGCTCCTTGATCAGATCACACAGCAGATTGAGCGACGATGGATACGCCTGCAGCACCCGAATCCCCCGCTCACGGATCAGCTCCAGATACGCCGCCACGGTCTTGGGCCCCAGAAAATACGAGGATAAACACAGCTCCCGGTTGAACGGCTCGTACTGAAAGTAATTGCGCTCCGTCCCCACAAACCCGCCCCGCAGCACCGCGCTCTGCATCCCCAGCCGCCAGCCCGTCCATGCCCAGCCCGTGTGCATGAACGCCCGCTCGATCTCGAAGGTCTCGATCAACTCATGAAAACCGAACGGGATGCCCGTTGACCCCCCCGTCGTCACATACCGCCCGCCTCCTGACTTGATTGTAAAGGCCGGCAGGTTGTCCCGGAACGTCTCCTTCGTCGTGAACGGCAGGTGCTTCACATCCCCCGCCGTCCGGATGTCCTCCGGCTTGATCCCAGCCTTCTTGTATAGCTCGCGATACCCCTCCGTGTTCTCGCAAGCATGCCGGACCAACTCCCGCAATTTCTCCCCCTGCCACGCCACAATCTTTTCGGCCGGCCAGCGCTGCGCATCCTTCAAAAAGCGCCGCCACCGGTTGTACGCCGGCGTCTGCCGCAGGCTTTGCGGGATCACCGCCACCGCCCGCTTGATCCGGTCCTTCTGCCCCGTCGACAGGCGCTTGATCAATGTGTCCAGGGCCATCGCTCAACCTCGCAAAAACTTTTCCACCTCAAACGAAATCTCCGTCGCCTGAATCTGCTCCCACAACGGAATCGGCCACTCCCCGCCCTGCCGGATGCACCGCGCAAACGCCTGCAACTCCTCCAGATGCCCCTTCTGCTGCAAACGGCTCTCCACCCCCTTCGCCCGCGCCCCGGTCACCGCCAATGTCAGATAGTCATCCATTACCAGCACCTTCCCATCCACATACACCTCCAACCGTTCCTTCGGATGATCCTTGCTCCCCAGCGCCGTGTACGTCAGCGACCCCACCGACCCGTCAGCAAACCGCAGGCCCGCCACAAAATTATCCGTCGTCGTGTAATAGCCCGTCCGCGGCTTGATCGCCTGCGCTGTCACCTCCACCACCTTTTGCCCGGTGAGAAACGTGAACAGGTCATAAATGTGACACGCCTCGCCCAGATTCCGCCCCCCGCCCTCCCCCGTGTGAACCCAGCTGTCCAGCGGGATGTAGCCCGCGTTCATCCGGTAATTGAGAATCATCGGGTTGCTCCGGTCCGCCACCAACTGCCGCAACCGCTGCGCCACCGGCGAGAACCGCCGGTTGAATCCCGTGAGCAACACCGGGGCCTTCTGCCCCGCGGTCGTCCCATGGTAAAAGCCCTCGATCGCCAGCACATCCGCCTCCGTCAGCGCCAGCGGCTTCTCCAGCAACACATGCTTGCCCGCCTGCAGCGCCTGCAAGCACATCGACGCGTGCAAATTGTGCCGCGTCGCGATCAACACCGCATCCACTTCCGGATCCCGCAGCACCTCCCCAAATTCCGTGGTCGAATAATTTGCCCCAAACTGTTTCGCCAGATTCGCCGCCCCATGCCCCGTGCGGCTCATCACCACCTGCAAATGATAAAGCTCCGGCAGCTTCTGCAAATTCGGCAGGTGCATCGCCCGCGCAAAATTTCCCGCCCCGACCAGCGCCATCCGCACCAAACCCTTGCCCGCCGGGGCCGACTGCGGATTCCGCACCACCCGCGCCTCCTTCGTTCCCGCCGGCGGCGCCGGATAAGAAAGCAGCACCAGCGGCGCCTTCACCCCGCCCTGCCGCACCGCCGCGTACGCCTCGGTCGTCTGCGCCACCGGATACACCGCCCCGATCAACGGCTTCAAATTGATCCGCCCCTCGGCCACCAACCGCAGATACTCGGACATGTTCCGATTCTCCGTCCAACGCACATACGCCAGCGGATAATCCAGTCCCTCCTCCTCGTAATTCCGGTCATACCGCCCGGGCCCGTACGAACACGAAATGTAAAAATCCAGCTCCTTCGCGTAAAAGTCCGCCCGGTTCAGGTGCAAACCCACGTCCCCCACCAGCACCACCCGCCCCTTCTTCCGGCACATCTTGAACGCCGTCGAGATCACCGCGTCCGAAGCCGTCGCCGCCGTGATAATCACCCCATCCGCCCCGGCGCCGTCCGTCAATCGCGCCACCTGCTCCACATCGCTCCCGTCGTCCGGGTGGATCCCGATGTGCTGTCCCAACTCCTGCGCGATGCGAATCTTCCCGCGATCCAGGTCGATCCCGATCACCCGGCAGCCATTGGCCCGCAACAACTGCGACGCCAACTGTCCCAAAATGCCCAGACCGATCACCACAAACGTCTCCCCCAAGGTCGGCTGCGCGCGCCGCACACCCTGCATCGCAATCGCTCCCAGCGTCACCGTTGACGCCTCGGCAAACCCCAACCCTTCCGGCAACGGCACCGCGAGATTGCGCGGCACCCGGATGACCTCCGCGTGATGCGCACACTGCGCCCCGGCACACGCCACCCGCTCGCCCGCCGCAATATCCGTGACGCCCTCCCCCACCTCCATCACGGTTCCCGCCGCCGAATAACCCGTCGGCTGCGCCTCGTCGAGCTTGCCCTCCACCAGTGTCTTCGTCGCGCTCAGACCCTGCGTCGAGACCATCTTCAGGACCTTCTTGACCTTCTCCGGTTGCTGCAACGCCCGCTTCCAGAGCGGCAAACTGCTGGCCTTGATTCCGCTCATCTCGGTACCGATCGAAATGCACGAATGATCGACCCGCACCAGCACCGTCCCGGGCTCCGTCACCGGTGCCGCGATTTCCGCGACCGCCACCTGCCCCTTCTTGACGAGGACCTGCTTCAAGACCAAATCCCCCGCGTGTCGATGACAATCTTCTCGCTCAAAAGCTTGCGATCCACCCGGTTGAACTCGCGGTGGTTGACCAACACCACAATGATGTCCGCCGCCGCCAGCGCGCCGTTCAAATCCGCAAGTTGGAGATTATCAAAGCCCGTCAGACTTGCCGGCAACTTCTTGATGTACGGCTCGACCGCCAGCAGACGCCCCACCCGCTTGGTCGCCAAATCATGCACAATTTCCACCGCCGGACTCTCGCGCAGATCGTCGATATCCGCCTTGAACGCCAACCCCAAGCACGCGATCACCGGCGATTTGAAGCGGTCCGCCCGCTCCTGAATCTTGTGCACCACGAAGTGCGGCTTGCTGTCATTGACCTCCCGCGCCGTGCGGATCAAGCGCGCTTCCTTCGGCGCCGAATCCACGATGAACCACGGATCGACCGCGATGCAGTGCCCGCCCACCCCCGGCCCCGGCTGCAGGATCTTCACCCGCGGATGCCGGTTGGCCAGCCGGATCAACTCCCAGACGTTGATCTTCAGCCGGTCGCAAATCAGCGACAACTCATTCGCAAACGCGATGTTCACGTCCCGATACGAATTCTCCGTCAGCTTCGCCATCTCCGCCGTCGCCGAATTGGTCAGGAAAATCTCCGCGTTGCAAAACGACTTGTACAACGTCGCCGCCGCCTGCGCCGCCTCCGGTGTCAACCCGCCCGCGATCCGGTCGTTGGAAACCAGTTCGTGCAGGATTTGTCCCGGCAACACCCGCTCCGGACAGTACGCGAACATCACCTTGCCGATCCAATCCTCCGTCAACCGCGCCGAATTTGCCGCCGACGCCGAACTGCCCGCCAGCGCCTTCCACTCGTCGAGAATCCATTCCCGCACCTTCTCCGTCGTTCCCACCGGGCTGGTGGACTCCAACACCACCAGGTTCCCCGGGCGCACGTGCGGCGCAATCCGCCGCGCCGCCGTCTCCACATAGGACACATCCGGTTTGCGCGGATTCTCCGGCGTCGCGACGAACGGCGTCGGCACCGCGATGATGAACGTGTCGGCCGCCACCGGATCCAGCCCCGCCACCAGGTTGCCGCTCTGCACCGCCGCACGCACCAGTACGTCCAGATCCGGCTCCACGATGTGAATCTTGCCCTTGTTGATCGTCTCCACGACGTGCTTTTGCACATCCACGCCGAAGACCTTCTTGCCCCGCGTCGCAAAAATCGACGCCGTTGGCAGCCCGATGTAACCCAGCCCGATGACACACAAGTCGTATTTCATAAGTTTAATTTCAGCTCAAAGATTCCTTCAGCACCCGGAGAATTCGCTCGGACGCCAGCCCGTCTCCGTAGGGGTTTTTCAACTGCGACCGCTGCGAATACGCCGCTTCATCCTCCAACAACACCGCCGCCTCCCGCAAAATCCGCCCTGGATCAGTCCCCACCAGCCGGCACGTGCCCGCCGCCACGCCCTCCGGACGCTCCGTCGTCTCGCGCATCACCAGCACCGGTTTGCCCAGACTCGGCGCCTCCTCCTGCACGCCACCCGAGTCGCTCAGAATGAAATGCGCCTGCCCCATCAGCCACACAAACGGCTCGTAGCTCAGCGGCTTGATCAGGTGAATGCGCGGATGACTTCCCAGCAGCCGGTTCACCGGCTCCTGCACATTGGGATTGAGATGCACCGGGTACACCACCCCGACCCCCGGATAGCGGTCCACCAACTGCCGGATGGCCTGGCAAATCGACTCGAAGCCGCTGCCAAACGATTCCCGCCGGTGTCCGGTGACCAACACCAGCCGCCGACCGCTCGCGGCGCCCGCCCCGCCACCGCCCACAAACTGCTCCGCAAATTCTGGCGCGATCCCACACTCCGCCACCAATTCTGCCCGCGTCTTTTCCGTCCGCGTCTTGTCACGCACAAACAACAGCGCGTCGATCACCGTGTTGCCCGTCACAAACACCGAGTCCGCCGGAATCCGCTCGGCCAGCAGATTGTCCCGGCTTTCCTCCGTCGGCGCAAAACACCAGCGCGAAATCGGATCCGTCAGCCGCCGGTTCATCTCCTCCGGCCACGGGGCCTGATAATTATAGGTGCGCAACCCCGCCTCCACATGCCCAACCTGCACCTTCTGGTAAAAAGCCGCCAATGCCGACCCCAGCACCGTCGTCGTGTCCCCCTGCACCAAGATCGCCGCCGGCCTGGTCTCTTCCAGCACCCGCGTCACCGCCAGTAGCACCCGCGACGTCAATTCCGGCAACGTCTGCCCCGGCTGCATCAGATTCAAGTCAATCTCCGGCTTGATTCCAAAAACCGCACACGCCTGGTCCAGCATCTGACGATGCTGTCCCGTCGAGACAAACAGCGGCTCCCAATCGCCCGGAGCCTTCCGCATCGCCAGATACACCGGCGCCAGCTTGATGACCTCCGGCCGCGTCCCCGCTATGATCAATATCTTTCTTTTCACGCTTTGTTCATTTCCAACTACCTGACACTTCCACAGTTAATCGACATTTGACGCCAAGCCTCAAGAACCAATATCAGCCGGGCCACGCATAACTCCTTGTAAACGCCTCCCATCCAAAAACCACCAACCCACCCCGCCGTCACCCCAACTCGCCCCGGATTTCAGCGAAACGGCTTGAGTTTCCAAAGGAAAACCCAAGCCGTCCGTCAATAACCCGGACTGAAAACTAGCTGTTGCGATTCACTTTGAAGCTGGCCCGATCCGTCACCGACGGTCGTCGCGGATTCACCGCCAACGTGGCCGTCAGCGGCACGCTGGCCGTTTTGACCGCCCCATTTGAACCGCCCGCATGACCCGCCCCATTCGCACCAACCGACGCCAGCGGCACCCCCGCAACCGTCGCCGCCGGTTGCCCACCCGTCTCGCCAAACTCCGGCGACGCGATCTGGTTGCTATAGTATTCGCTGTAGTAATACTGGCTGTTCTTGTAGTCGATGTCGTTGATCACGACGCCGAAAATGTTGATGCCCGCGCTCTGGATGCGCTGGACCGATTTGACCGCATGGTCGCGGTGAATCTTGTTGAACTTCACCACGAACACCACGCCGTCTGCCAAAGTCCCCAGCACCAGGGCATCGCTCACCGCCCCCACCGGCGGGCAATCGAACACCACCCGGTCGTAGCGGTCCCGCATCTCCAGCAGGAACTTTTCCATCCGCTTGGATCCGATCAATTCCGACGGAATCATCGGAATCGATCCGCAGCACACCACATCCAGATTCGGCACCTTTGACGTGTGGATGATCTCCGACGTATCCGTCACCTGCTCCAGCAAATAAGCCGACAAACCCACCGTACTCTCGATTCCAAACGGCTTGTGTACCGACGGCCGGCGCAAGTCCGCGTCCACCAGCAGCGTGCGCAACCCCGATTGCGCCGACACAATCGCGTAGTTCGACGCCACCAATGACTTGCCCTCGGAGGGAATCGTGCTGGTGACCACGACGGTCCGCAGGTTCTCCGGCGTCTGCGCCAGGGCGATGGCCGCCCGCAACGTCCGGAAGCCCTCCGAACTGATCGACGTGGGATTGGTATGCGCCTCCAAATCCCGCTCCATCACGCTCTCGCGCCGGATGCTCGGCACATAGCCGAGGAACGGCACCTGCAAATGCGCCTCGATGTCGTCCTGCGTCTTGATCGTGTCATTGATGTAATCGACGAAGAACGCCAACCCAATCGCCACCGCCAGACCACCCAGCGCCCCCAACAGCAGCGTCAACAAAACGCTCGGCTTGATCGGCTTCAATGGCGTGTCCGCCATGTCCACCGCCGTAATGTTCTTGTCCTTGAAGTTGGCCGTCACCTCGATTTCCTTCAATCGCGACGTGATCTTCTCATACAGCAGCTTGCTCTGCTGCAACTCGCGGTTCAGCGAATCGTGCAGAATCTTGAGCTTGTTCATGGTCAACAGCTTCTGCTCCTGGTCGCCCAACGCCTTCCGGAAGGCCACCTCGACGGACTGCGCAATCCGCGCCTCCGCCCGCACCGCCTCCACCAAACCCCGGCTCTCCCGCTCGAACGCCCGCCGCAGCGATCCCACCTCGTCCTTCAAACGCACAATCGTCGGGTGCTCCGCCCGGTAGCGCTGCGTCATGTTCGCCAGTTGCGACTCCTTTTCCGTCAGCGATTTCTTCAACTCCTGAATCCCCGTCAACCGCCCTCCGTGCTGTTGCAACACCGCCATCTGCGCCCCGTCCGCGCTCAACCCGCCCTTGATCAGATTGTCCAGTTCGTTGGCCAGTTGCGTCTTCGAGATCGATTCGCTGACCGCCCGCTCCAAATCCAGCTGCCGCTGCTTCAACGCCAGCAACACCACGTTTTCCGTGTCATCAAACGACACCACCTGGTTGCTCTCCTTGAACCGGTGTACCGCCTCCTCGTCGCGATCCACCTTGGTCTTCATCGATTTGGCCTCCTCCGTCAGCAACTTGTAGGCCTCCATCGACTTCGAGGACTGGTCGTCCGTGTTGCTCTTGATAAACGTCGAGACCAGCGTGTTCACCACCAGCGCCGCCTTCTGCGGATCGGTGTGGTTGGCCTTCACCTCGATCAACCGCGTCGCCCGGATCGGTGCCACCGTGATGTCCTCCGAGACCGACTTGATCACGTCCTTCGAATTCCGATACCGCACATCCGACTCGAGCTTCAAATCCTTGATCACCGCCTTCATCAGCGTCCGGCTCTTCAAATTCTTCGCCACTGTCTGGAGATAATCCGGATCCTGCCGGTTCTGAACCACCACCCCCTTGACCCCGGCCAACGCGTTGTCCGAATCCTTGTCCACCTGCAAGCTCACCGTCGCCTGATAAATCCGCGGCGCCTTGTACAAGTAGAATAGGCAGGACGCAAACACGCAAATGAACGTCGCGATGATCAAATACCGCTGATCCCGGATAACGTTCCAGTACTCATTGAAGTCAATCTTGTCACCAAACGACTTCGGTTGCGTCAAACTAGCCTTAGGTTTCATGCACTTCGATAATCCATCTACTTCCCTTTTCCCACGCTCCCAGGCCGAACCGGGTCCTCCCAAATTCCACCTGCAGGCGCTCCCGCCCATCTCCTGCCTTGCCCGATAACCCTCAGGCGCATTGAAACAGGCCCATTAACGTATCACGCACGCCGAAAAACTTCTAATTAATTCGCTCCACCCGCAAGACTCCTCCCCGCCCATCCAAATCATCCTCCCCAAGATGCGTAACCTGCTTTGCTCAAACAACTTCGGGATAAACCTTCTCCGGATCAACCCCCAGTTCCTGAATCGCCCGTGCCACCACTTCGCGCCCCACCAGACCGCGCTCGGCCAATTGGAACAAGGTCGCGACCACCGTACATTCCGCGTCGATCTCAAAGAATCGCCGCAATCGCTCCCGCGTGTCGCTCCTCCCAAATCCGTCCGTTCCCAACACAAACAAGCCGCCCGGCACCCACGGCGCAATCTGTTCGGCGACGATCTTCATGTTGTCCGAAACCGCCACAAACACCCCCGTCTCCTTCCCCAGCGTCTGCTCCAGATACGACCGTCGCGGCGGCTCCGTCGGGTGCAACATGTTCCAGCGCCGGCAATTCAGGGCCTCATTCCGCAGATGTTTGTAGCTCGTCGCACTCCACACATCGGCCGAAACATCATAACGCTCCAAGATTTCCTGCGCCTTCAGCGCCGAACGGATTATGGAACCGCTTCCGAACAGATGCGCCTTCAATTTCCGCCCCGCCGCCCCGGACCTGAACTTGTACAACCCCTTCAAGATGCCGTCTTCCACTCCGGCCGGCATGGGCGGCATCGGATAGTTTTCGTTCTGTACCGTGATGTAATAAAACACCTCCTCGCCTCGCCGGCACATCCGCTCCAGCCCGTTCTGTATAATCACCGCAAGTTCGTAGGCAAACGCCGGCTCATACGCCATCAACGTCGGCACCGTGCTCGCCAGCAGGTGACTGTGCCCATCCTCGTGCTGCAAACCCTCGCCATTCAGCGTCGTCCGCCCCGCCGTCGCCCCGATCAGGAAGCCCTTCGCCCGGATGTCCCCCGCCAGCCAGATCTGATCGCCAACCCGCTGAAAGCCAAACATCGAATAGTACGTGTAAAACGGCACCATGTTCACGCCGTGCGTCGCATACGCCGTCGCCGCCGCGATGAACGACGACATCGACCCCGCCTCATTGATGCCCTCCTCCAAAATCTGCCCGTCCTTTGCCTCGTGATAATACAACAGCGACTTGCTGTCCACGGGCTCATACAACTGCCCCTTTGGTGAGTAGATCCCGATCTCCCGGAACAACCCATCCATTCCAAACGTCCGCGCCTCATCCGGAATGATCGGGACAATGTTCCGGCCAATTCCCGGGTGCCGCAACAACGTGCTCAACAACAACACAAACGCCTTGGTCGTCGAGGCATCCCCCTTGTTGTCACCCTTCAGGAACTGCCCCAGCTCCGCCAGCGACGGCACCGCCAGCGACGGCGCCTTCACCACCCGCTTCGGCAACAACCCGCCCAAAGCCTTCCGCCGCCCCATCAAATACGTGTGCTCGGGACTTCCCTCCTCCGGCCGGTAAAACGGCGTGTCCGCGATCACATCATCGCTGATCGGGATGTTGAACCGCGCGCGAAACTCCCGCAGCTCCTTCTCGTTCATCTTCTTCTGCTGGTGCGAGATGTTTCGTCCCTCGCCCGCCTCGCCCAACCCATATCCCTTGATCGTCTTGGCCAAGACCACCGTCGGCCGACCCTTCGTCTCCATGGCCGCCTTGTACGCCGCGTGGACCTTCCGCGCGTCGTGTCCGCCCCGATACATCTTCCGCAACTGCTCGTCGGTCAGATGGTTCACCAACGGCAACAGCTCCGGATATTTCCCGAAGAAATGTTTCCTGATGTAGCTCCCCGGCTCCACCGAATACTTCTGATACTCGCCGTCCACCGTCTCCTCCATCCGCTTCAACAACAGCCCCGTCTGGTCGCGGCGCAGCAAATCATCCCACTCCGAGCCCCAGATCACCTTGATCACATTCCAACCCGCACCGTGAAACACCCCTTCCAACTCCTGGATGATCTTGCTGTTCCCCCGCACCGGCCCGTCCAACCGCTGCAAGTTGCAATTCACCACCCACACCAGGTTGTCCAGATTCTCCCGCGCCGCCAGCGCCAGTTGCCCCAGCGTCTCCGGTTCGTCACACTCCCCGTCCCCCACAAACGCCCATACCTTCGGCTCCCGCTCCCACTTCACCATCCCGCGCGCCTGCAAATAACGGTTGAATCGCGCCTGATAAATCGACATCAGCGGGCCCAGGCCCATGGAAACCGTCGGAAATTGCCAGAAATCCGGCATCAGATACGGGTGCGGATACGACGACAACCCGCCCCCCGGCGCCAGTTCCTGCCGGAAATTCTGCAAGTGCCGCTCTTGCAAACGCCCCTCCAGGAACGCCCGCGCATAATTCCCCGGTGTTGCGTGCCCCTGGAAATAAATCAGATCCCCCGGCTGCCCGTCATCACCGCCCCGGAAAAAGTGGTTGTACGCCACCTCATACAACGTCGCGCTCGACGCATACGTCGAGATATGCCCGCCCACGTTCGTATTCGAATTCGCCCGGACCACCATCGCCATCGCGTTCCAGCGCAGGATGCTCTTGATCTTTGCCTCCATCCGCCAGTCGCCCGGATACTCCGGCTGCTGCTCCCCCGGGATCGTATTGACATACGGGGTCGAAACCACCCGTGGCACCGCCACCCCGG
>CAZUUP010000062.1:8217-15785 GCA_964623105.1 uncultured Akkermansia sp. | reverse complement strand
AGTGGGCGAGAAAGGGGTGTGTTGGGGTGAAAAACTGCTGAATAGGGGGTACATTGGAAGGGTCGAAACTGCAGCCATTTGACGTTCCTGAAATTATGCTAACAATTCCTGGAAGCAGTTCCCGTTTTTGCGACGGAGTTTCGCGCCGGAATTTTCTGCGCATCGGTGCGCTGGGGTTGGGTGGATTGAGCCTGCCGCACATCTTGCAGGCGGAGCAGCAGTCGGGGAAGCGGATGGGGCACAAGGCGGTGATCATGATTTTCCTGCCGGGCGGTCCTTCGCATCAGGACATGTTTGACCTGAAGCCCGAGGCGCCGGCGGAGATTCGCGGGGAGTTCAAGCCGATTTCCACCAATGTGCCGGGCATCCAGATTTGCGAACATCTGCCCAAGCTCGCGAAGCTCATGGACAAGATGGCGATCATCCGTTCGATCGTCGGAGCAACGGGCGGTCACGACGCGGTGCAGTGCCTGACGGGGCGGTCGAATCGCGGGATGCCGACGGGCGGCTGGCCGTCGATGGGATCGGTGTTGTCGAAGCTGGAGGGTTCGGTGAACCGGGCGGTGCCGCCGTTTGTCGGGCTGTCGCCGAAGATGGGGCACGCGCCGTGGTCGGATGCGGGAACGCCGGGGTTTCTCGGGATTTCGCATGCACCGTTCAAGCCGAATGGCGCGGGCAAAGAGGACATGGTGTTGAGCGGAATCACGCTGGACCGGCTCGGCGAGCGGAAGGCGTTGCTGACGGAGTTCGACCGGTTCCGCCGGGATGTGGATGGGAGCGGATTGATGGAAGGTTTGGATACGTTCAACCAGCAGGCGTTCGGGATGCTGACCTCGAGCAAGCTGGTCGAGGCGCTGGACATCGAGCGCGAGGATGCGTCGGTGCGGGAGAGCTATGGCAAGGGCGATCCGAAGAATCGCGACGATGGCGGGCCGAAGTTGATGGAGCAGTTTTTGATGGCGCGGCGGTTGGTGGAGGCGGGCGTGCGCTGTGTGACGCTGGCGTTCAGCCGGTGGGATCATCACGGGAAGAATTTCGACGCGCTGCGCCAGGATTTGCCGCTGTTTGACCAGGGTGTCTCGGCGTTGGTGCAGGATTTGTATGCGCGCGGTTTGGAACGCGACGTGTCGGTGGTGGTGTGGGGCGAATTTGGGCGCACCCCGAAGATCAACAAGGATGGCGGGCGCGATCACTGGCCGAATGTGTCGTGCGCGCTGTTGTTCGGCGGCGGGATGAAGGTGGGGCAGGTGATCGGTTCGACGGACCGTCATGCGGCGGAGGCGGCGGACCGGCCGGTGCAGTTTGGCGAGGTCTTTGCGACTTTGTATCACACCTTGGGAATTGATGTGAATTCGGCGCGGGTGCCGGATTTGAGCGGGCGACCGCAAACGGTGGTGGATGGATACCAGCCGATGCGGGAGTTGGTTTGATTTTTGGCCTGTGCCGCAACGGCGGCGCGGGTGCAACGGTGGCAGCAGCTAGAACAACGCACAGTCAATATGTTAACTATCAGCGGACAGGCTCAACGGTTCTGCGACGGGGTGTCCCGCCGCAACTTCCTCAAGATTGGCGCGCTCGGCATGGGCGGGATGGCGTTGCCGGAATTGCTGCGCGCCGAAGCGCAGGCGCGCCTCGGCAAGTCGCAGAAGTCCATCATCATGGTCTATCTGCCGGGCGGGCCGTCGCATCAGGACATGTATGACCTGAAGATGGACGCGCCGTCGGAAATCCGCGGCTCGTTCCTGCCGATCAAGACGAAGGTGCCGGGCATCCAGATTTGCGAGCACATGCCGCGGTTGGCGGCGATGATGGACAAGTTCGCGGTCATCCGTTCGCTCGTGGGGCAGGTCGATGACCACAATTCATTTCATTGCATGACGGGCCGGAGCCGGAATGCGCAGCAGCCGCCGGGCGGCTGGCCGTCACTGGGTGCGGTGGTGTCGAAGTTGCAGGGTTCCGCGCAGCTCGGCGTGCCGCCGCTGGTCGGTGTCTCCGGCAAAGAAGCGGTGCATGGGTTTTTGGGTGCCGCGCACGGGCCGTTCATCCCGAGCGGACCGGGCACTTCAGACATGGTCCTGAACGGCGTGACCACGGACCGGTTGGACGACCGCAAGGGACTGCTGGCGGAGTTCGACAAGTTCCGTCGTGACGCGGACGGCAGCGGGTTGATGGAAGGTCTGGATGCGTTCAACCGGCAGGCGTTCGAGGTGATGACGTCGAGTCGGCTGGTGCAGGCGTTGGACTTGAAAAAGGAGCCGGCGCAGTATGCCGAGCGGTACAAGGTGACCGGGCGCGATGGCGGGACGATGAAGGAATTCCTGATGGCGCGGCGGTTGGTTGAGGCTGGTGTGCGCTGCGTGACGCTGAACTTTGGCGGCTGGGACACGCACAGCGGGAATTTCACGACCTTGAAACGGCAACTGCCGCAACTCGATGTCGGCGTCACGGCGCTCATGCAGGATTTGCACGACCGCGGGATGGACAAGGACGTGTCGCTGGTGGTGTGGGGCGAGTTCGGCCGCACGCCGCGGATCAACAAGGACGCCGGGCGGGATCACTGGTCGCGCGTGATGAGCGCGTTGCTCGCGGGCGGTGGCATGAAGATGGGCCAGGTCATCGGCTCGACGGATCGCACAGGTGGCGAGGCGCACGAACGGCCGGTCCACATCGGCGAGGTTTTCTCCACGCTCTACAAGAATCTCGGCATCGACACGCACACGGTCACGCTTCCGGATCTGGCAGGGCGGCCGCAGTATCTGGTCGATCCGAAGCACTCGCCGGTCCGCGAACTCGTGGGTTGAGATTGGCGCGGTGTTTTCCCAGCGGCACCCATGCTGACTATTCCGGGAGCGGCCACAAGATTTTGCGACGGGGTTTCCCGGCGCAATTTTTTGCGCATCGGCGCGCTTGGTCTGGGCGGCGCGGGATTGGCGCAGTTGCTGCAAGCGGAGGCGCAAGCGGGTGTCGGACGTTCACACAAGGCGGTCATCAACATCTTCCTGCCGGGCGGTCCGCCGCATCAGGACATGTTCGACTTGAAGCTCGAGGCGCCGCGCGAGATTCGTGGCGTGATGGAGCCAATCGCGACAAACGTGCCAGGGATTCAGATTTGCGAACTGCTCCCGCGCACAGCCCGCTTGATGGACAAGCTGGTGCTGATCCGTTCGCTGGTCGGCGCAGTGGATGATCACAATGCGTTCCAGTGCCAGACGGGGCGTCTGGCGCGCAACCAGCCTCCGGGCGGTTGGCCGTCGCTTGGTTCGGTGCTGGCGAAATTGCAGGGGCCGGTGAACCGCGCGGTGCCGCCGTTTGTCGGGCTGGCGCCGAAGATGGGCGAGATGCGCTGGGCGGATGCGGGGAAGCCGGGTTTTCTCGGGATTCCCTATGCGCCGTTCAAGCCGGATGGCGCGGGCATGGATGACATGGTGCTCAACGGCATCACGATGGACCGCTTGAGCGACCGGAAGGCATTGCGGGATAATTTCGACAAGTTCCGGCGCGACGTGGACAACAGCGGGTTGATGGAGGGCGTGGATGCGTTCAACCAGCAGGCGATTGATCTGCTCACTTCGAGCAAGGTGCTGGATGCCCTCGACATCGAAAAGGAAGATCCGAAGATTCGCGAAAGGTACGGGAAGGGTGATCCGAAGAACCGCGACGACGGCGGGCCAAAGCTGATGGAGCACATGCTCGTCGCACGGCGGTTGGTCGAGGCGGGCGCACGGTGTGTGACGCTGGCATTCAGCCGGTGGGATCATCACGGGCGCATCTTTGAGGCGTTGCGGCAGGACATGCCAATGCTCGATCAGGGCTTCAGCGCGCTGATCCAGGATTTGCACGAACGCGGCTTGGACAAGGATGTGTCCGTCGTGCTGTGGGGCGAGTTCGGCCGCACCCCGACGATCAACAAAGGCGCCGGGCGCGATCACTGGCCGCGGGTGGCGTGCGCGGTGCTGGCCGGTGGCGGGATGAAAACGGGGCAGGTGATCGGTGCGACAGACCGCTACGGCGGCGAGGCGTCCGACCGGCCGGTCCATTTTGGCGAGGTTTTCGCGACGCTGTATCGCAACGTCGGGTTGGCGGCCAATGAAGTGACCCTGCCGGATTTGTCCGGGCGCCCACAGTATCTGGTCGATGGCTGGGAGCCGCTGAAGGAAGTGATCTGACCGAGGCGGGGGATGGGTGGCGTTGTTGTCGGTTCGCGACTCGGAGGGTGCCTGTTGCCAGCGCGAATGCCGTGGCGTTCCGTCTGGTGGTCGATGGGGCTTAATTCTTTTTCTTTGCCGCTCCGGCGGGTTTGCGCGGGGCGCCTTCGTTAACATCGGTGAAGGGCGGCTTCTCGAATGTCTGGCCGTCGCCGGTGACGCGCGGGTCCTGGGCGTCGGTCAGGGTTTTTAGGAGGCGTTGGGAGAGTTCGGCCTTGATCTTGGCATAGGCCGGGTCGGTGGCGAGGTTCGTCACCTGATCGGGATCTTTGCGAACATCGTAGAGTTCCTCGCCGGGTCGCTTTCCGAACGCGAATTCGTAGTGCCACTTCCATTCGGTTTCCTGGCGGTGGGTGATGAGCCACGCCTTGGTGGGGCTGGCGTCCATGTCGGCGAAGGCGGTGTAGGTGGAGTTTTGCAACGCGGTGAAGTCGGGCGTTTCGGATTCGGAAACGCCTTTGGGGGAACCCATCGGCCAGCGGTCGGCGGCGAAGTTGCGGATGTAAACGAATTCGGGTGTGCGCAGGGCGCGCATGGGGAAGGGCAGGTTGTTTTCGCGGGCGGCGGCGACGTGGCGTTCGCGACCGGTGATGACCCAGTTGCGCGTCGGGTCAATCTGACCGCTCTGGTCGGAGCGGAGCAGGGGGACGAGGCTGCGTCCGTAAAGGTTTGCGGGCGGTTTGACGCCGCCGAGTTCCATGAAGGTGGGTGCGAGGTCGGGCAGGCGCACAAAGTCATCGACGATCCGGCCGCCCTTGCCTCCGGGCATGCGGGCGACGAGGGCGACGGCGACGCCGTGGTCGTAGAGATTGCACTTGCCGGCGGGCACGCCGGGCATGCCGTGGTCACCGCTAAGGACGATGACCGTGCGGTCGAGTTCGCCGGCTTCCTCGAGTTGCTTCAGGAGCACGCCGACATAGGCATCCACGGCCTGGCATTCTCCGAGGTAATCGGCGACGTCCTCGCGGATTTCGGGGACATCCGGGAGGAATTTGGGCAGGCGACCCTTGAGGGCGTCGGGTTCGATGTTCCACAGTTTCTTGCCGGAGCCTTTGACCCAGGTGCGATGGGTGGTGGTGGGGCCGAAAAAGTAGTGCCAGGGCTGGCCGGGTTTGCGGTCGGCAAGGAACGCGGCGAAGTTCCCACGAACCTGATCGAGGATTTCCGTCCGCGCTTGTGGGAGTGTAAGGCCGCGGGTTAGGCGGGCGGTGACTTCCTCGGAGTAGTTGTTACAGGCGCCGCCGGCCTTTTGGTAGGCGTATTGCTGGCCGCCGAATGGCGCGTCGGCGGGCGAACCGGGGCTCCAGACCTTGAAGCTTTTCCCAATGTGGTAGCCTGCATCGCGCAGCAACAGCGGGAAGCTCGGGATGGTGCTGTCCCATTGGGCACCATTGAGGATGGCCCCCCGGCCGGTGTTGAAAAAATAGCGGCCGGAAAGCAGCGAACTGCGGCAGGGCGTGCAACTTGGGGCGTTGACGAAGGCGTTGCGAAACAGCACGCCCTCGCGCGCGACCCGGTCCACGTTGGGGGTCTGGATCACGTCATTAATGGTCAGCCGGCCGTCGATACCTTTGTAGCAACTGGCGTAGCGGCCCCAGTCGTCGGCGAAGACGAAGAGAATGTTCGGCCGGTCGGCGGCCGCGGCAATGCGGGCGAGGACGAACAGGAGAATTAAGCCGCGGGCGAAGTGGAGGATTGGCGTTCTCATGGGTGGGTTAGTCGGCGGTTGGTTTGCGGGGCGGGCCGGGGATGCCCTGGTCGGCGGAGACCGGCAGGGTGGTGATCCATTTTCGCAACCGGGCCAGTTCCGTTTCCGTGACGCCGGGGCTTTTCTCCTTTCGCGGTGGCATTTCGCGGAAATGGATCAATTCGATCAGCAGGCTCTTTTCGGGGTCGCCCTTTGTGATCGCGGGGCCGGAAACGCCGCCGGCGAGCAGCGCTTCAACGGAACGCATGTCGAGCTTTCCACCCTGGCGTTTTGCGCCGTGGCAGCGAAGGCACTTCGCTTCGAAAATGGGCAGGATGTCCCGCTGGAAATCAATGGCCAGAGCCGCCGATTCGCCGCCGCGCACACCAAGGGCAAACCAGATGCAAATCAGCAATCGGCCGAGGCGGTTCTGAAGCCGGCACCGCATGAACTTCCGGACTGGCGTGTCACGCCTGACCGACGATGTCCACAAAGCAGTGAACGTGGGGCAGCACCCGGTAATTCCAGATGAAGCCGGGACCTTCCAGACGCCAGTAATCCCAGCGGCCGTCCTTCTGGTCCGCCGTTTCCTTGTAGAAGGCGAGGCGGAGTTTTTCGATGCCGCCGTTGGTCTGGAGGATCTGCATCACCTCGTCACCGTCCTCCTTGCGGAACGGATCGAGCAGTGTGCGCATGACTCCTGCGACGAGAGTTCGCTGGGAGGGTTCGAGTTCGGCGTAGCTGATGCCGGCCGGGGGTTTGGCCACCAGCCGGGGCTTGAGCGCAGCGGGACCGTCGCCGGGTTCCCCCACCACGACCGCCTGCTTGCGCTGCTGTTCGCTAAGCATATCAAACACGGTCGCGACCTGTTTGGTCTGGTAGTTGTAAACGTTGGTGGGGCTGTGGCCGTTGGCGGAGTGCCCGTAGTACATCGGCCCGCCGAACGCCGCGTTGGGTTGGGAATTGCCGTCGCAGCGAAGCGTGAGGTGATGGCCGGCAAAGACCCACGAGAAGGGTTCCCGGCCGGAGGGATCGCCAAAGATGGCGACCCCGTTCCCCTCGAATGAGCCGGCGTTGTCCCATTTTCCATGGCGGGTGATGCGTTCGTAGGCTTCCTCGCCGGAGAGGATCGCCTTGAAGGTCGCGCGAATGAGTTCCTGCTGGGGTTTGGTAAACTGTTCGCCGAGGCGCTTGCCCAGCGGCGCGGCGTTGTGGGTCTTGAGGCGCGTGGGAATGCCCCCCTTCTCGGTGCCGTGAGCCCAGGGCATCACCACGGTCTTTTTCTGCTCCGGCGTGAGGCTGGCGAAGAATTCCCGTACGAGCGATTCAGCCGGTTTGGCGGTGCGGGCCTTTGCTTCCGGAGCGGCTCCGATTGCCCGGTTGGCGAGCAGCGAGGAACCGGTCATCATCCCGACTGCTCCCCCGGCTACGACGCGGATGAAGTCCCGCCGGCCGAGCGGATTCGCCGCCCCGGACCGGTCGGCGCATTCCGGACAAAAGTTCGGATCAAGGGAAGCCGGGCAGGGGATTTGTTGAGTGGAGGAAACGGATTTTGGACTGGAGAAAGGGCGAGGGTTCATACGGAGGAGTGTCAGGCCGGGCGCCATCGTGGTCAAATTCTAATTGGGTTCGGAACTTGCCGGCCGGGCCGTGGTTTGCCGGCTTTTGCGGATGGC
>CAZUUP010000062.1:0-8117 GCA_964623105.1 uncultured Akkermansia sp. | reverse complement strand
CCAACCCAACCTCGACACCCGCCCTGTTCGTCGCTACCTTCCGTTTTCGAAAAAATAAATTGCCCGCATGACCAACGCCGAACGCCTTCTCTGCGATCTCATCGCTCTCCCGAGCGTTAACCCCGCCTTCCTACCAGTCGGGCATCCGCTTGCCGGCGAAAAGCGCGTGGCCGATTTCCTCGCCGCCCGCGCCAGCCGGGCCGGTCTCGAAGTTCTCTGCGAACAGGTCTTTCCTGAACGGGCCAACGTGCTCATGCGCCTGGCCCCGCCCGGCCCGGTCAAACAGCGTATCTTGCTTGCCCCGCACATGGACACGGTCGGCGTCGCCGACGAATCCATGCTCGTTCCCAAACTCAAGAGCGGGCGCATTCACGGCCGCGGTGCCTGCGATACCAAAGGCTGCATCGCCGCGATGTTCACGGCCCTTGCCGATCTCGCGCAGCGCAAGCGTCGCCCGCAGCACACCGAGATTGTCCTCGCCGCGCTTATTGATGAGGAAAACAACCAAGCCGGGTCCCGCGCCCTCGTCGCCGGTGCCTGCCGCGCTGACCTTGCCATCGTCGGCGAACCCACCCGGTTGCAGGTCGTCACCGCCCACAAAGGGGACCTCTGGCTGCGGCTCGACACCGAGGGCAAGGCTGCCCACGGCGCCAAGCCCCACCTCGGTCGCAACGCGGTACACACCATGGCCCGCATTGTGGACCTGCTCGAGACCGAATACGCGGCGCAGCTCCGCACCCGCAGCCATCCATTGCTCGGCTCGCCCACTGTCAACGTTGGCTCCATCAGCGGTGGCGTCCAACCCAACATCGTCCCCGCGCATTGCCACATCACGGTGGACCGCCGCACCATTCCCGGCGAGACCGAAGCCAGCGTCCGGAAGGAAATCTCGGCACTCCTCCGCCGTCACAAGCTGAAAGCCACCCTTGCAGACACCCGCGCCGGGGCCTGTTTGCCTCTTGAAACCAGTCCCGCGTTGCCGCTTGTCGCCCGCTTCCTCCTTGCGGCCGGCCAGCAGAAACCGGCCGGTGTCGATTTTTTCTGCGATGCTTCCGTGCTCGCCCAAGGTGGCACCCCGAGCATCGTCTTCGGTCCCGGCGACATCGCCCAGGCGCATACCGCCGACGAATGGATCGCCACCAATTCCCTGGAACGCGGCACCCAGATTCTCTCCCGTTACCTTCAGGCTCTCCCGTAAGCTGCGGGCCATTCCCCACGCCCGCCGGCCATGCGCCTAGCCTTCCTCACCCACGAACCTTTTCACCCACCCAGTGGTGGCGGTTCCGCTGAGGCTATTTATCTGGTCCGCGAATTGGTCCGCCGTGGCCACGAAGTGCACCTTTTCTCCCCGGCCTTTCCCGATTCGGAATTCATCGCGCGGGATTTTCGCGTACGCCTGCATCTGTTCACGGCCTGGCAGATGGGCCGCTACGCCTCCTTCCGCAACTTCAAATACTTGCTCTACCCCGCCGCGCTCAAGCGCATGGTCTTCCGTGCCGCACAATTGACCCCGTTTGATCTGCTGCTTTCCCAGCACACCATCTCGGCGGTGGCGGCCGGCCAGCTTCGCCAGACGCTCCGGGTGCCGGTGGTCATGAACTTCCTCGATTACCTGACCGGGTTCATGGAAACCTGGCCTGCGTGGATCGCTCCCCGACCGTGCGTCAACGCCCTCAAACGCTACGAACTTTCGCTTCCCAAACGCTTTCAAGCTGACGGCGTCCTCACCGTTTCCGATCCGCTTGCAGACCTCTTCGCCGCCGCGGGTTGCCCGCGTGAGCGAATCCTCCCGATTTACTACGGCTACGACGCCGATCTTTTCCGACCTGCCGAGACACCGCCGGTCGCCGGGCCGCCCGTCATCGTCATGCACGGGTCTTTCGATCACCACCACCTTGGCCCGATTGCCACTCAAGCTTTGGCCGAAGTCCACCGCCAGCGCCCCGATGCCTGCTTCCGTTTCGTCGGCAGGCATACCCCCGCGCTCACCCGTTCCCTCGCCGTTCTCGGCAAGACCATTCCCGCTGCCCGGCTGCAAACCACCGGCTTCGTCCCGTACACGGAAGTTGCCGGGCACCTGCGGACCGCCACCGTCGGCATCGTTCCGTATGAGGAATCCGCCGGCACCCACTGCGCGTTCGTCGCCAAGGCTGTGGAATACCTGGGCACCGGCCTCCCGGCTGTCGCCACCCCGCTTAAGAACCTCCGCCGTTATTTCGCCGAGGAACCGGCCCTGCGCTTCTCCGACTTCTCCGGCCCCTCCTTCGCCCGCGAAATTCTCGCCACCCTCGCCGAAACTCCGGAACGCCGTCGTACCATCGGCCTGGCCGCCAGCCAGCGCGTTCGCGCCCGTCTTGATTGGCAGGCCATCAGCCGACGCGCGGCCGAATTCGTCGAAGCCATCCATGCTCGCCACCTTCAGGCAACGCCCCGCCCGCCGATGCTCACCGGTTGATTGCCATGACTGAACCAGCCAGCAAATCCACCTTTTTCCGCCAGAGCGGCTGGATGGTCATAGCCAGCGTGGGCGGGGGCGTGTTCATGGTCGCCGTGCATCCCATCGCGGCCAAAATGCCGCCCGAGGAATACGGGGTCTTCGTCACTCTGTTGCGCTGTCTCATCCTCCTTGGCATCCCCGCAGGCGGTCTCCAGACCATCCTCGCGCAACAGACTGCCGGAGCGGTCACCGACTCGCAGAACCGGCAGCTTTCCGCGGCCTTCCGGGCGATTCTTCGGGGCGTCTTTCTCCTCTGGCTCGGTCTGGCCGCCGTCCTTTTCTTCGCCCAGGGCAAGGTCACCGCAACCCTGAAAATCTCCAACCCCGCCGCCCTCTGGATGACCGCGGCGGTTGTCCTGACCTCCCTGTGGATTCCGGCCGTGAAAGGCGTCCTGCAAGGTCAGCAAAACTTCCTCGGCCTCGGTTGGACCGCGATTTTGGACGGCATCGGTCGTTTCGTCTTTCTCGCCCTCATCGTGCTCTTCCTCCATGGTCAGGCTGCCGGCGGCATGGCGGCCGTCCTCCTTGGACAACTGCTGTCACTTGCCCTCGGGGCTTGGTGGACCTGGCCGCTGCTCGCCGGGCCCGGCGAGCCATTCGACCGCTCCTCATGGGGCCGGCGTATTCTTCCCCTCACCGTCGCCCCCGCCGGGCTCCTCATTCTTCAGACCGCCGACGTCCTGTACATTCAGAGCCTTTTCCCCGCCGACCAGTCCCCGTACTACATGCCCCCGACGATGATCGGTTTCGCCCTCGTTCAATTCACCGTGCCGCTCGCCGCCGTCATGTTTCCCAAGATCGTCCGTAGTGCCGCCCGCGGCGAAAGATCCGACGCCCTCAAGCTCACCCTCGCCACGACCGCCCTTCTCGGGGCAGTTGCCGCTGCCGCCGCCACCCTTCTCCCGGAGCTTCCCCTGCGCATCCTCTACTTTACCAAACCTGAATTCTGGAAATGCGCGCCCTTGGTCCCTTGGTTCGCGTGGTCCATGCTCCTCTTCACCCTCGCCAACGCCCTCGTCACCAACCTCCTCGCCCGCGGTCGCTTCGCCATCGCCGGCGTGCTCGTTCTCCTCGCCGCCGCCTATGCCTTCACCCTCTGGAACCTGCGCGAGCGCCTGCTTGCCATGGAAATGTTCTCCGCCTTCAAACTCGTCGTGCAGACGATGACCCTCTTCAATCTCGCCCTTCTCCTCCTCGCCCTCTGGCTCACCTGGGGAGTCCGGCAGACCTCCGTCCCCGACCGTAATCCCTGACCCGTCAACCCGGGCTCCCTGCTGCCCCGTCCACCATGCGTGCCGATTCGGTGCGGACCTGCTCCGATGTCAGCGGCGGCGGCGCACTCAGTTTGCGATACACCCACGCCTCCAATGGTCGGAACACCCGCAACCAGTGGTAAAACGGCGAATACACCAGCCGCAGGCGCACCACCGAAAGAAACATCACCAGCGAAGTCCGCCCCAACGCCACCTTCGATCCGATCTTGTCCGTCCATTCCGTCGGCACCTCCAGAATGGAATAGCCCGCCCGCTTCAGGGCAAACAGCAGATTGATGTCGAACGCCATGTCCGCGATTCGCAGCGCCGAATGAATCTTCCGCACCGCGTCACACCGCATCACCTTCGCCCCGCACTGCGTGTCCGCGATGTTCATCCAGAACAACCCCTGCACGATCAGGTGAAACACCCGGCTCGCAAACTGCCTCCGCCCCGTCTGCGACTGATGCAACACCGCCCCCGGCACCCACCGCGACGCGATCACGCAGTCCACCGCTTCACCCCGCTTCAGCAAATCATGAAACGCCGCCGGCGGCGTTGCCCCGTCCGCATCCACGTATCCGATCCAGTCCGCCTCCTTCGCCAGCTTCAAACCTTCGATCAGCGCTCCCCCCTTTCCGATCGGTGCGGCAAAATTCAACGCGCGAATCTCTGGAAAATCCCGCATCACCCCTCCGACCACTCCGAACGTGTTGTCCCGGCAGCCGTTCAAAACCACCACGATTTGAAAAGTCCCCGCCGGAAAATGCTCGCGAAAGTAACGGGCGTAGTCCCGCAACACCGGCTCGATCCGGCGCTCCTCATTGTAGGCCGGTATCAACAAAACCACCCTAGCCGGATTCGCTGGCACCGGCATCCCCTACCAGTTGCCCGCACCCATGTCGAGCATCACCGCTGTCGCGAGCCGCCGCCGGAGGAGTTTCCCTTGGCGAAAATCGTCCGGCAGAGCGCGGATCTTGGCGCGGGAAGAGTAACCCCCGGAAGACTGGCACCGCGACTTCAGCACTGCTCGCCGCGGTCCGCTTACGTCGTCGTCGGCAGGGGCTTGATGCGGAAAGCCTCCAACTCGATGCCTGGCTTTGCCGTCACTTTAACCGGCTCGCTCCGCACCAGCGGCGCGATGATCGGCTGCAGCGCCGCGCTGGCTAACAGCTCAAACGCTCCCGCGCCTCGTGCCAGTTGTGCCACGAGGTCCACGGATTCCCCCGTCGTCCGGAACACCATCCGCTCCGGCGTGCCGACGAAACCATGCCACGGTTCTCCCACGTGCATGGCCAGCCGCACTTCCCAAGATCCGCCCCCCGCCGCCGTGTCTTGATCCCGCAACCGCACCAGTTCCGCCGCCAGCGCCAGCGCCGCCTGCACCACGTGCTCGTGCGTCTTCGCGTCTGGCTCCGGGCTCCCAAACACCGCCAGCAGGTGATCATCCCCCATCCGCTCGATCGTCCCCTCGAATCGCTGCAACGTATCCAATACCAAATCCCAGTGCTGATGCCACCACTCCAGCACCAGCAATCCCTGCTGCGTCCCCGGGGAAGGTCGGAAACCCGCCAGTTCCACCCATAGCAAAGTGACCTCCGTCCGCAACAACTGCGGCACCAGCACGCCCCGTTGCGACCGGGCCACCAGGCTCCCAAGCGTCTCGCCTGTGAAAGGATGCAACAGCCGCTGCAGCCCCGAAGTCTTCAACGCCAGTTGCTGCTGCGCCTCAAACGCCGCCACCGTCGCCCCCGCCGCGTTTGCCGCCGACCGCACCAGTTTCAAATCCTCGTCCGCAAACGCCAGATCCCGTGTCGCACTGTCCAGGCACAGCACTCCCAGCGCCCGCCCCTGAAACACAATCGGCGCATAAATCGCCGCCTTCATCTGAATCTGTCGCGCCGTGTCGCTCGGCGCCCGGTCGGCCAGCCGCCGCCACAAAAACGGACGTGCCTCCGCCAGTGCCTTCCGCGCCAGCGTGTGGCTCACCGCCGCCTCTCCTGGAGCCACATAGGCCACCACCACCAACCGCTGCGTTGCCCGGTCCAGCAACAACACCGCCCCCCGCTCCGCATCCGGCAGCACCCCCATCAACTTCGCCAGCAGATTGCTCACGAACGGATACAACTCCTGACACTTCGGGTTCATCGCCACCACGTCCGCCAGCAACCGGCTCCGCACCTGCCCCGCATCCGGAAACAATTCCCCCGCCAGCTCGTTCTCCCCCAACTCCTCGTCCTCCGCAAACTGGCAGCTTCCGTCCTCCTCCTGCTCCACGATCATCTCCACCGGTTCTTCTCCCGCCTCCTGTTCCACCACCCCGTTGCCCCCGTCGAAGATCCCCGCGAAAATCTGCAGCACGGTCGAGCCAATCGAAATCGTGTCCTCCGGCAGCACTTCGATGGTGTCCGCAATTCTCCGTCCGTTCACGTAAGTCCCAAACTGGCTTCCCAAGTCTTCGATCGTGATTTTCCCCTCCGCCTCCCGCACCAGCGCATGACGGCGCGAAACATCCCGGTCCGGGCTCAAGTCCAGGTCCGGATCGCTGGAAGTGGCCGGACGACCGATCAGTATCTCCCCCGGCGGAAACTCCACTTTGCCCTGGCTCCCCTTGTACGAGTAAATGATTCGCATCGCCTGTCCGCTTACAGCTTTTTCTGTTCCAACCGATGTTCTTGTGGAAATGGTTGTGATTACAGTATTGTTTTTACCACCTGCCTAGTAGCACTATCGCATCGTGGATCGGACCAACGCAAGCTCAGGAACCGACCCCGGCGCCAATGCGCCCGGCGGGATTGCCGGCCTGTATCCCGGACTCCGTCTCGGAGCCGGCCGATATGTGCTGCTCAAACGCCTCGGGGGCGGTGGTGCCGGCGAAATCTGGCTTGCCACCGACACCGTCCTCCGCGAACCCGTCGCCCTCAAACTCCTTGACCCCACCCAGGGCATCGACGAAAGCGCCCTCGAAGACCTCCGCCTCGAAACCCTCAAGAGTCGTAAACTCTCGCACCCCAACATCATCCGCATCCACGACTTTCACAACCTCCCCGGCGAATTCCCCTTCGTCTCCATGGAATACGTCAAGGGCGTCAACCTCCACGACCTCCGCCAGCAACAACCCCAACCCGTCCTCACTTGGGACTACCTCCGCCCCATCTTCCGCGACCTTTGCAGTGCCCTGAGCTACGCCCACAAAGAAGGCGTCGTCCACCGCGACCTCAAGCCGGCCAACATGCTCATCAACGACAAGGGCATTTTGAAACTGGCCGACTTCGGCATCGCCGTAAACCTCCGCGACACCAACCAAAGCACCACCACCCGGCACCTCGGTTGGGGCACGCTCACCTTCATGAGCCCCCAGCAACTCGATGGCCAGCCGCCCAGTACCGCCGACGACATCTACTCCCTCGGCGCGACCCTTTACGAGCTTCTCACCGGCACGCCACCTTTCTGCGAGGGCGACATCGAAGACCAGATCCGTAACGCCGAACCCCAGTCTCTCGCCGACCGCCTCATCGAAGTCAGCATCCCCAACCCCATCCCCGCCGGCGTCAACGGCCTGATCGCCGACTGCCTCGCCAAAGATCCCAAAAGCCGCCCCATCACCGCCGGTGACGTCCAGGCCCGCCTCGAAAACATCTTCTCCGCCCCCCCGGTCAAACTCACCCAACTCGGCGACTTCGAACCTCTCGCGCCGGCTGACATCCCGGCCGCCGCGAAACCCCACCTCGCTGAAAACAAGCCCGCCCTTTCCCTCCGCTCCCGCGACACCGACTCGACCGGCCCCACAGTCCAGTCCGCCCCGAAAAAATCTCCGCTCGCCCGCTTCGGCCCCCCGGTCGCCGTCCTCATCGTCGTCGCCATCATGCTGAGCGTCGCTTCGTCCTATCTCAAAAAGCTCGCCCAAGAGCCCCCGCTTCCGCCCCCCGACCCGCCCACGCCCGTCGCCAAGAAAGTCGTCGAACCTCCTCCGCCACCCCCTCCGCCACCGCCCGCACCCAAATTTGAAGTCGGCCGTCTCGCCGGTCTGACTAACGCCGTTTACGCGCTCGACCGCGCCCTCGAAGGCCACAAGGAGCCCCCCGTCACCCTCGCCTTCTCCCGCGACCACCTCTCCCTCGCCAGCGGCGACGAACGCGTCGCCAACGTTTGGGACATCGCCACCGGCCGCTTCAAACCCGTCCTCGGCGAAAACTGCCTCTTCAATCTTGTCGCCCTCTCGCCGGACGGCAAACTTCTCGCCTCCCCCGGCCCCAACCTGTCCGTCAAAATCTGGGAAGCCACCTGGCGGCGCATCAAATCCTCCGTCACCGGCCACACCAACGACATCACCGCCCTCGCCTTCTCCCCCGACGGCAACTCCTTCG
>CAZUUP010000061.1:11633-15897 GCA_964623105.1 uncultured Akkermansia sp. | reverse complement strand
GCGGGCGACCACGTCAGCGTGACAGAGGAAGCTTCGCACACGGATGCACCTGATCCCGCAGATGGTCAGTAGCTCCCCGGCGCGGAGCACGCAAAGCAGGCGAGGAATGCCTGCGTAGGAATGACTTCCCGGTCTTCACTCCATTGGTGGGCAGTCCTCACAACTTGCGCACGGGCAATTCTCCGCTAGCCTTCGCCGCAAATCGCGATGCTCACCGCAATTCAGCAGCGTCGCCTGAAATTGACAAAACACAAATCATGGTCACAGCCAAGTCCCTCCCGCCTCATTTGCTCTCCAACTTCGACCTGCACGGTCTGCGCTTGCGCAACCGCGTGGTCATGGCACCGCTGACACGTGCCCGGGCCGGTCGCGAGCGCATCCCGAACGATTTGATGGCGGAATACTATGTGCAGCGGGCCTCGGCAGGGTTGATCATCAGCGAGGCGACCAGCATCTCCGAGCAGGGGCTGGGGTGGGTGGATTCGCCGGGCATTTACACCGATGCGCAAGAAACCGGATGGCAGAAGATCGTCGGCGCACTGCACGCCCGGGGCACGCCCGTGTTTTTGCAACTTTGGCATTGCGGCCGTGCCTCGCATAGCAGCTTTCACGGCGGGCAACCGGCGGTGTCGGCCTCGGCCATCAAAATCAACGGAGACTACATCCACACGCCGATCGGCAAACAGCCTTACGAGACGCCGCGTGCGCTGGAGACGGCGGAGGTCGCCGCGGTGGTGGCCGATTACCGCCGGGCGGCCCAGCGCGCGAAGGCGGCCGGGTTCGACGGTGTGGAAATTCATGCGGCCAATGGCTACCTGATCAACCAGTTTCTGGACTCCAAGACGAACCAACGGACGGATCGCTACGGCGGCAGCGTCGAGAACCGTTTCCGTTTCTTGCAGGAGATCGTCGAGGCGATTGTCACCGTCTGGCCGGCCAATCGGGTGGCTGTGCGCCTTTCGCCGAACGGGATTTTCAATGACATGGGGGCCCCGGATTTTCGCGAGACTTACAATTATGCCGCGAAGCAACTGAATGCCTACGGATTGGCTTTCCTCCACGTGGTGGACGGACTGGCCTTTGGTTTCCACGAACAAGGCAAACCGATGACGCTGGCCGAATTTCGCGCGGTATTTGCGGGGCCGCTGATGGGCAATTGCGGCTACACGCAGGAATCAGCCGAGGCGGCCATCGCCGCCGGCGCTGCGGACCTCATCGCGTTCGGCCGTCCCTACTTGAGCAACCCGGACCTTGTGGAACGCTTCGCCAACGGCTGGGAACTGAATCCGCCGGCAGACATGAAAGTGTGGTCTGCACCGACGGCAGCGGGTTACACCGACTTTCCGTTCCATCCATCAACCTCACGCCCATAAATGGCGGGGTGGCGCCGGATTGGCGGACAGGGAAGGCGGCGAAAAATGTGCCCTCCAGATATTGATACCGCCGCCGCGAAACCCAATCCCAACCGCGGATTCCCCCATCTGCCCTCACCCAAGCAACGGGCGCCGCCGCCCGAGCGCCCGTGACCTCCCGACGCCTGCCGCGCCCTCAAGCTGGCGTTCGTGGTCAACCGACCGCCGCTGAACGTTTACTGACCGCCGCTTCCCCTTACCCGACTCGTCCCGGGTCGAGGCGTGACAGCGAGAATAGCTTCCAACACGCGCAGCATGCGTCCCCGGGGTTTCCCGCGGCGCTGCGCAAAATTGCCCGTGGCGACATTTTGAACGGCGGGTTAGCATGGCATCATTCCATGAACGAGACCCTGAATCGTCGCGAGTTCACCTGGCTGGCATCGACGGGTGTGTGCGGACTGTGGGCCGGATCGGCGTGCGGCGCCGCGCCCTCCGGAGGCAGGCAGCATGACCCGGCGGAGAAAAGGCTGGTGTTGCTGGGACTTAATGCCCTGGCCCGCGCCCACGAACTCAGTTACTTCGCCGACGGACATCGCGGTGCCAGCCTGATCTCGGCTCACCTGCTCATCGAGGAGAATGGCCTGCCGAACCGCGCACGGACGCGCATCGAGCAGTTGTTCGACGCGAACTGGGCGAACGCGCCGCTATGCCGGCCTTTCCCGCAGACGGAGCCGGATCCAGCGTTGCTGAGAAAGATCGGGGTGGCGCTGGCCGAGGGCCGCGGCCAACTGCGCGAGGTCGGACACAACGCAATTTTTGCGACGCTGGCGCTGAAGGGATTTCGCCTGCTACCTGCAGCGGCGACGCCGGAGCGCATCGAGGGTGTGTGCAAGCTGATCCGCGCCATCAAGCCGTGGCGGGATGTGGAACCCGATCCGCAGGTGGATCCGCCGGCGTTCACGGATGCGGGAGCGGCGGCGGCATTTGTGCTCCGGGAGGCGAGCGCCGCAGTGGACCGGTTCAAGGGATTTGGCCAGGGTTTCTCCGGGCATATGCTGACGTTTGGTCAGGCACTGGTGGAACTGGCGGCGACGGGGGATGTGGAATGGGCCGAGAGCTGCCGGCAGTCCTTCCGCAAGTATGTGACGGTGGTCCGCAAGGGGCCGCAGGCTGACGACCGTCGCATCGCCGATCACGCGCCGAGTCCGCTGCGTCCAAATACGGCCGATTACTGGCAAAACCGGACCGAAAAGAGCCTCGGGATCGGCCACGTTTTCAAGTACCCGTACAGCTACTACGACTTGCTGCGGCGCGTGGACGACCCGGCGCTGAAACGGGAATGGGATGACAAGGCGTATCAACTCTTCTAACCGCCCGCCGCAACCGGTGGTTCGCGCACCCGCGGCCGACGATCAGGTGATCGACGCCTTAATCGTCAGAGGTTTCCGCCGCTCAACGGGCAGAGCACCCCGCCCCCCAATCGCCTCCCAAGGAACTGCGATCTATCTTTGCAGATCGTCCGCTTTGTACGCTCCGGAAATTCCGGCCTCCGTGCGCCCCGTACGGAGGAGGACAGCGGCGGGAGAAGGCTCCTGGTCCGCAAAGGGAACAAACCCCGATCACAAAATACCGCTCGCGGGTCGAAGTCGGAACGCCGGACCATTCGCCCGAAAACTCGCGGCGCCATTTGCCTTCAAAGCACCAATCCCCAGGCCTACGCTCGCGCCGCGATCATCCCGCTTTGCCGGGCAAAATTAAACAGCCCGCCCGCATCCACCACCGGCCGGACATCCCCGAGCGGCTTGAACCCATGCACTTTACCCGTGTCCAGCACCGTCACCTGCGCCGCGTCTAAGTCCACCGACACCCGGTCGCCGGTTTTGAGCACGTCGCACAACCGGTCCACACACTCGCACGGATACAGCTCTCCGGTGGCGACACAGTTGCGGAAGAAGATGCGGGCGAAACTTTCCGCCAGCACCACCTTGCAACCGGCCGAGCCCATGGCGATCGGGGCGTGCTCCCGCGAACTGCCGCAACCAAAATTTCGTCCCCCCACGACGATCGCATAGTCGCTGTCGAGCTTGCCTTCCGCGACATACCGCTGCGGATAGAGGGAATTCGGCAACCCGCACAGGGCGAAACTCCCGAGCTTCTCGTACTCCTCGGGAATCGTCGGCACCAGATTCAGATACTGGGCGGGGATGATCTGATCCGTGTCGATATTATCCCGCACCACATAGACTTTGCCTTGAATGACCGAGTTCATGGGAGCGAATCTGCCGGTGGCGCTCCCCGTTTTCAAATACTAATTGCCCCGCCGCCATCATCCGGCGATCCGCACCAACCTCACGTCCTGTTTGCTCCCCGGTAAATTCTGCCCACCCGTCGCCGACCTTACCCGCATTCCCCCACCCTCTTTCGCGACGGAGAGCATGGCGGATTTCGAGGGAACTGGACCGGATTCCGGACTCTCCCCACCCGCCGTCCAAATCGGCCGGATCCTGTTGCCTTCGGGCCCGCCCGCCAACCGGCCAGCAGATCATTTGCCGCAATCTCCTGTCCCAACCATGTTTACGTCTCGGGATTCGCCGGAGACCGGCCTGCAAAGCCCCGTCATCGCAACTGACCGGGAAATGCGGCTTGACGCGTGAAAGCGTATTTCCTACGTTACTTCCGCAAACACGAGCAAGCTGGACAGCCAGCGCGGGCAAAGTCGGTGATATTTCAACCGACTTTTTTGTTCCCCTGATGGGTCGGACCGGCTCGACACTTTTATGAACGACGAACTGATTTCGGTATTGGAATTCTGGGAACGCGAGAAAGGCATTCCCAAGCAAATCCTTGCCACAGCAGTTGAAGAGTCTTTGGTCGCCGCGGCCAAAAAATCCGTCGGCCCCGCACGCGAACTC
>CAZUUP010000061.1:0-11623 GCA_964623105.1 uncultured Akkermansia sp. | reverse complement strand
GATGGACCCCAAGACCGCAACCATCCGCGCCTTCGCCAAACAGATGGTGGTCGAGAAGGTCCTCGTCAAACACGACCAGATCTCCCTCGACAACGCCCGCAAAATCCGCCCCGGCGCCCAGCTTGGCGAAGAGGTCGAGATCGAAGTCACCCCCGCCAACTTCGGCCGCATTGCCGCCCAGACCGCCAAGCAGGCCATCCTCATGCAGGTCCGCCGCTATGAAAAAGAACTCATCTTCAAGGAGTTCAAGGATCGCGTCGGCGAAATCGTCTCCGGCACCGTCCGCCGCTTTGAGAAGTCCGACGTTCGCATTGACCTCGGCAAGTACGAGGCCGTCATGCCCAATCGCGAGCGCGTCCAGTCCGAGGAGTTTCAGGTCGGCGACCGCGTCTCCTGCTACGTCAAGGCCGTTGAACAAACCCACGGCGGCCCCGAGATCATTCTCAGCCGCGCCGACCCCGAATTCGTCCGCCGCCTCTTCCGCCGCGAAGTCTCCGAAATCAACGACGGCACCGTCGAGATCAAGGGCATCGCCCGCGAGCCCGGTTTCCGCACCAAACTCGCCGTTTACTCCCGCGACTCGAAGGTGGATCCCGTTGGCGCCTGCGTTGGCCTCCGCGGACAACGCGTCAAGAACATCGTCCGCGAGCTCAACAACGAGAAAGTGGACATCTTCCACTGGGACGCCAACATCCGGAACTACGTCACCAACGCCCTCGCCCCGGCCAAGCTCAAGTCCTTCGAAGTGGACGAAGCCCGCCGCCGCATCCGCGTGGTCGTCAGCCCCGACCAGCTCTCCCTGGCCATTGGCAAACGCGGCCAGAACGCACGCCTCACCTCCAAAATCACCGGCTGGCAGGTTGACATTGAGCAGGAAAAAGATCAGTCCAAAGGCTTTGACCAGCGGGTCGAGGAAGCCGTCCAGCGCTTCGTCGTTGCCGGCATTGCTCGCGAACGCGCCATGATTCTGGTCCATGCCGGATTCCACAACTTGGAAGATCTCGTCGCCGCCGACGCGACCGACCTCGAAGAAATCGCCGGCCTCCAAGGGCAGGGCGAGACCATCATGGCCGCCGCCAAGGCAGCCCTCGGCAGCCCCTGAGATAAACCCGCCAAACCTTGCCAAGTTTAGGCTGATGAAAGCACAGAAAATTAACTTTTATCGTTGATCGCATGACAGCCATGCGAAAACTCAGCGACGGAAGAAACGCATTATGCCCGTCCGGATTTACGACATCGCAAAAAACCTCGGCATTGAGAGCAAGTTGGTTCTGGCCAAGGCCAAGGAACTTGGCATAACCGCCGCCAAAGTACCGTCCAGTTCCCTCGACAAGATCACCGCTGAATTCCTCGAAACCAGCCTCGCGGCGTTCGCCAAACCTCTCGAACCGGCCGCCCCGCCGGCCCCCCCCGCGGCGCCCGTAATCGTCTCGCCTCCGAAAGAAGAACCGCCCCCAGCCCCGGCACCGCCCGTCGTCATCGTCCCCACCGTCATTGTCCCTCCGCCGGAACCGCCCGCGCAAACGCCGCCTGCCCCCGTTCCCGCCGAAACCGAGCCAACTGCCGCCGAGACAACGCCCGAACCCCTCGCAGTGGCTCCGCCCGCCCCCGCCGTTGCCCAGGTGCCCACGCCCGCGCCAACCGTCACCGCGCCTCCCCCCGAACCGCCAAAGCCCACCACCGGTGCGCTTGTCGGCAAGATCGACCCCAGCACGTTCGGTCGGCGCCCCGGGCGCCCCGAAGACCGCGTCCCTGCCAAATCGCCGCCGCCCCGCCCCGCCGGGCCGGCGCAGCAATCCCGCTTTAACTCCCCTCCCGGCCGCCCCGGTCAAGACAACCGCACCTACGGCGACCAGCGCCGTCCCGGCTTCGGCCCCCAGTCGGGCAACCGCCCCGCCCAGGAGCCAGCCAAGTCGGCCGAGCCGAAATTTGTTCCCCCGACCACTGGCGAGATCATCACCATGAAGCCGCCGGTCGGCATCCGTGACCTCGCCGAACGCCTCAAGCGCAAACCCTTTCAGCTCATCGCCGACCTGATGGAGTTGAGCGTCTTCAAGACCGTCAACGACACCATCGACGAAGTCATCGCCCAACGCGTCTGCGCCAAACACGGCTTCCGCTTCGAAACCGAGAAACGCGAACGCGGACAAGGCATCGTTCACGCCCCCAAAAAGCCCAAGGCCGACGACGATCACGACATCGAGGACAAACCCGAGACTCTCAAGCCCCGCCCCCCCGTCGTCACGATCATGGGGCACGTGGACCACGGCAAGACCTCCCTCCTCGACGTCATCCGCAAAGCCAACGTCGCCGCCGGCGAATCCGGCGGCATCACCCAGCACATCGGCGCCTATACCATCGCTTTCCCGCATCCCGAGCGCAAAAACGAACTTCAGCAGATCACCTTCCTCGACACCCCCGGCCACGCCGCCTTCAGCGCCATGCGCGCCCGCGGCGCCAACGTCACCGACATCGTGGTGCTCGTCGTCGCCGCCAATGACGGCGTCATGCCCCAGACCATCGAAGCCCTCAAGCACGCCCAGGCCGCCAACACCGAAATCATCGTCGCCGTCAACAAATGCGACCACCCGAACGCCAACCCCATGCGCGTCCGGCAGCAACTTCAAGAACACGGCCTCACCTGCGAGGAATGGGGCGGAAAAACCCTCTTCGTGGACGTCTCCGCCCTCACCAAGGTCGGCGTGGACAAACTCCTCGAAGCCATCCTCCTGCAGGCGGAAGTGATGGAACTCAAGGCCAACCCCGCCCGCATGGCCAAGGGCAACGTCATCGAGTCGGGCATGGAACCCGGCGGCCCCACCGCCACCGTCCTCGTCCGCAAAGGCACCCTCCGCACCGGCGACATCGTCCTCTGCGGCGAATTCTACGGCAAAGTCCGCGCCCTCATCACCGAAGAAGGCAAACGCCTCAAGGAAGCCGGCCCGTCCAACGCCGTCAAACTCCTCGGCCTCAACGGCGTTCCACCGGCCGGTGCCGACTTCGTCGTGGTCGAGTCTGACAAAGTCGCCCGCGAAATCGCCGAGCAACGCTTCACCGCCCGCAAGAGCGAGGAAGCCAGCGACGACTCCGCCCGCCCCGACCGCGTCACTCTCGAAAACCTCTTCTCCGCCCTCGACAAGGAACAGAAGAAAGTCCTGCAAGTCGTCGTCAAGGCCGACGCCCAAGGCTCGGTCGAAGCCATTGTCGAGGAGCTCAAGAAGATCGATTCCGAAAAAGTCTCCCTCAAGGTCACCCTCGACGGCGTCGGCTCCATCACCGAAAACGACGTCAACATCGCTGCCGCCTCCAAGGGCGTCATCCTCGGCTTCCACACCCGCATCGACACCGGCGTCGCCGACAAAGCCAAGCACCTCGGCGTCCAGATCAAGCTTTACAGCATCATCTACGAACTCGTGGACGAAGTTAAGCTCGCCATGGCCGGCCTCCTCGACCCCATCCTTCGCGATGTCGTCGTCGGCTCAGCCGAGGTCCGCAAACTCTTCGCCCTCTCCAAGGGTGGCACCGTCGCCGGCTGCGTCATCACCAACGGCCGCGTCCTCAAGGGCAAGGTCCGCGTCATGCGCCGCAAGAGCCGCATTTACGAAGGCAACACCCTGTCGCTCCGCCGCTTCCAGGACGAGGTCAACGAGGTCCGCGCCGGCATGGAATGCGGCATCCGCATCGACGGCTTCAACGAATTCCAGATCGGCGACGTCATCGAGTCTTTCGCGACCGAACGCATCGCCCAGCAACTCTGACCCCGGACGTCTCCAAATGTCCTCCCTCCGCCTCCAACGGGTCGGCGAACTCCTCAAGCGCGCCGTCGGTGAAGCCATCCAGCGCGAAATCCCGCTTGCCGAGGGCGGCCTCATCACCGTCAGCGAAGTCAAACCCGCCACCGACCTTCGCAGCGCCCGTGTCTTCCTGGGGATCATCGGCAGCCCGGAGCAACAACGCCGCGCCCCTGCCCTGCTCGACAAACTCCGCCCCCGCCTGCAAGCCGCCGTCGCCCAGTCCGTCGTCCTCCGCTACACGCCCGTCCTCCATTTCGAGATGGACGACACCATCGAACGCGGCAATCAGGTCCTCAAAATCCTCGACGAAATCGAGAAAACCCTTCCCGCCGCCGAGCCCTCCCCCGCCGCCCCCAAGGCATGAAGCCCGCCCCCAAAACCATCCGGCGCATCCTCGAAATCATCGACCAGAGCCAGACCCTCTGCGTCGTTGGCCACATCCGCCCCGATGGCGACTGCATTGGCTCCCAACTCGGCCTCACGCTCGCCCTTCAGGGAGCCGGCAAGAAAGTCACCTGTTGGAACCAGGACCCCGTCCCTTCCAAACTTGCCTTCCTCGACCCCGATAAACTGATCCGCGTTCCCCAGGCAGGTGCCAGCTTCGACGCTGTCATCGCTGTCGATTGCGCCAGCTACGAACGCCTCGGCACCGTCAGCCAGTTCATTCAAGACCGCAAAACTCTCGTCAACATCGACCACCACGCCAGCAACACCCGCTACGGGGACTGCAACTGGATTTCTCCCCGCGAGCCGTCCAGCGGCGAACTCGTCCTCAAGCTTGCCAAGGCCGCCCGCTGGCCCGTGACCCGGCAGATCGCCGACTGCCTGTTCACCGCGATCTCCACCGACACCGGCTCCTTCCAATATCCCAGCACCCGCCCCGCCACCTATCACGCCGCCGCCGAACTCGTCAAACGCGGTGCCAACCTCGCCACCGTCTGCAACGAGGTTTACCAATCCTACCCCCTCTCCCGCGTCCGCCTCCTCCGCCACGTTTACAACCACTTCCGCCTCACCCACGGCAACCGCGTCGCCTACTTCTGGCTGAAAAAGGCCGACTACGAACGCACCGGCGCCACCTCCAATGACAGCGAAGGACTCATTGACCACATCCGCGACATCGAACCCGTTATCGTCGCCTGCGTCTTCGAGGAATCCGAACCCGGCATCACCCGCATCAGCCTCCGCTCCAAAAGCCAGCACGTAAACGTCAACACCATCGCCCTCCAGTTCGGCGGCGGCGGACACATCGCCGCCGCCGGCGCCCGCATCGCCGGCACCCCCCTCTCCGTCCAACGCCGTGTTCTCAAGGCCGTCAAACAGGCCATCGACGCCGCTCCCGCCGCCTAGCCTATGCAGGTATTCCGCACTCTCGACGGCGCCCTGTTGATCGACAAACCCGCTGGTCCGACCTCCCACGACATCGTCGATTTCATTCGCGGCCAGCTCGGGCTCCAAAAGGTCGGCCACTGCGGCACCCTCGACCCCAACGCCACCGGCCTCCTCGTCATCGTCCTCGGCAAAGCCACCAAGCTCTCCGAAAAGCTCATGGCCGACGACAAAGTTTACGAGGGCTGCATCCGCTTCGGCGTCGCCACCGACAGCTACGACTCCGACGGCCAGGCCACCGCCACCCACCCCGTTCCGCCCCTTTCCGTCGAACAACTCGACCAGCTCGGCGAATCCTTCCTCGGCGACCTCCAGCAAACCCCGCCCATGGTTTCCGCCGTCAAGCTCAACGGTGTCCCCCTTTACAAACTTGCCCGCAAAGGCCTCGACGTCGAACGCAAGGCCCGCCTCGTCCACATCTACAACTTCCGCTTCACCGACTATGCGGAACCCGACGCCTGGTTCCGCATCGCCTGCACCAAAGGCACCTACGTCCGCTCCATCGCCCACGAACTCGGCCAGAAAATCGGCTGCGGCGCCCATCTCACCTCCCTTCGCCGTCTCGTCAGCGGCCGCTTCGACGTCGCCGACGCGATCCCCATGGAGGACATACCCCGCCTCCCCCTCGAGGAACTCGAAAAACGGATCATTCCCTTCCTCAAACTCGCCGCCCAAGCCTGACCCGCCGCCCGGCGCATGGCCGCCCGGTCGGTTACCACCCCACCGCCATGCTACTCCTGCGCACCCCGCTCGACCTCCCCGCCCACGCCCGCCGCGTCTGCCTCGCCATCGGCACCTTTGACGGCGTACATCTTGGTCACCAGCAAGTCATCCGTCAGGCCCTGATGAACGCCCGCCAGCACGGCGCCAAAGCCATCGTCGTCACCTTCGACGCCCACCCCGCCACCATCGTCGCCCCCGACCGCGTCCCTCCGCTCATCTGTTCCCTCCCCCAAAAACTCCGCAGCATCGAAGCCCTCGGCGTGGATGCCACCCTGCTCCTCCACTTCGACCGCGCCCTCAGTGAACTGCCCGCGGCCGACTTCATCCGCCGCCTTGTCCACGACTTCGGCCACATCCACAGCATCTGCGTCGGCTCCCACTTCACCTTCGGACACCGCCGCTCCGGCAATGTCGAACTGCTCCGCCAACTCGGTGCCGAACTCCACTTCGCCATCCACGACCTCGCCTCCGTCGCCCTCGACGGCCAGACCGTCAGCAGCACCCGCATCCGCGCCGCCATCCGCACCGGCAACCTGGACGCCGCCAGCCAGATGCTCGGCCGCGCCTACGCCCTCGCCGGCACCGTCGTCCCCGGCGATCAGGTCGGCCGTCGCCTCGGTTTTCCCACCGCCAATCTCGACACCCGTGGACTCGCCCTGCCACCCCACGGGGTTTACGCCGTTCTCGCCCGCGTCAACGCGCACACCCACCCCGCCGCCCTCAACCTCGGCCTTCGTCCCACCCGCTCCGAAACCGCTCCCCAACTCCACGCCGAGGTGCATTTGCTCGATTTCGCCGGTGATCTCTATGGTACTGAACTTGAAGTCACCTTCGTCGCAAAACTCCGCGATGAGATGAAATTCCCCAACCTCGAAGCCCTCCAGCAACAGATCGTCCGCGACCTCGCCCAAGCCCGCGCCGCCCTCGCCTGAACCGCCCCGCTCGCAATCCCTTCCTTCGGCAAGCCGCCCGGTTACGCCGCCTCGCCCTGCACCAGCGTGTTCACCGCCTCCGCCAGTTCCTCAATCTTGTAAGGCTTGGCCACCACCCCCTTGAACCCGAACTGCCGGTAATTGGCCATCACCGCGTCATTCGAGTAACCGCTGGATACAATTGCCTTCGCCCCCGGGTCCATGATTAGCAACTGCTTGATCGCCTCCCGGCCCCCCATGCCCCCCGGCACCGTCAAATCCATGATCACTGCCGCAAACGGCTGCCCGCCCTCCCGCGCTTCACGATACACCCGCAACGCCTCCGCCCCGTCCGCCACCGTGTCCACCTGATACCCAAGGTGCGACAATCCCGTCACCGCCAGTTCCCGGATCAAATCCTCGTCATCCATCACCAGCACCCGCCCCTTGCCCCGCGGTGCCCGCGCCTTCGGAGCCGGTGCCTGCGCCACCGCCCGATCCGACGCCGGCAGAAAAATGCAAAACCGCGTGCCCTTCCCCGCCTCGGATTCCACCGTGATCAACCCCTCGTGCTTCTTTACGATCGAATACGACGTCGCCAGTCCCAACCCGCTCCCCTTCTGCTTCGTCGTGAAATACGGATCAAAAATATGCGGCAAATGCTCCGGCGCAATCCCCACGCCCCGGTCCTGAATGCAAATCCGCAGATACCGCCCCGGCTTCAACGAACTCGGGTCCCCGCTCTCGATGGTCACATTCTCCGCCGTCATCGTCACCACTCCGCCATCCGGCATGGCCTGCACCGCATTGATCGCCAGATTATGCACCACCTGGCTGATCTGCCCCTCATCCACCTCCGCCGGCCACAAATCCGGCGCCAGATGAAACTCACACCGCACATTCGCCCCCCGCAACGCAAACGTCGCCGAATCTTTGATCAAGTCCCGCAGCGACGCCGTATGCTTCAACGGCGCCCCGCCCTTGGCAAACGTCAGCAACTGGTGCGTCAGATCCTTCGCCCGCAGCGACGCCTTCTCCGCTTCATCCAAACGCGGAAACAAACGGTCCCCGGGGCTGCAATGCAGCTTGGCCAGCGAAAGATTCCCCAGGATGGCCGTCAAAATGTTGTTGAAATCATGCGCAATGCCGCCCGCCAGAATCCCCAGCGAATCCAGCTTCTCCGCCCGCAATGCCTCCTCAAAAATCGCCCGCTGCTCCGTGACGTCCCGAAACACCAGCACCGCCCCCAAATCCACCCCGTTTCGACCGTGAATCCGCGCCGCACTGCTCTGGATCACCCGCTCCGCCCCATCCTTCGCCACCAGCACCGCATAATGCGGCAACTCCACAATGTACCCCGTCGCCAGCAGGCGGCTCAGCGGTTCCCCGCAAAACTCCCGCGTCTTGTGATCCATCACCCGGAACACCTCCGCCAAAGGTCGCCCGTAAGCCAGCGCATGCCGCCACCCCGTCAACTTCTCCGCCACCTCGTTCACCAGCGAAATCTTTCCCTCCACATCCACCGTGATCACCCCGTCCCCGATTGACCGCAGCGTCACCGCCAACCGCTCCTTCTCCGCCGCCAGATCCGTCTCCGCCCGCCGGTGCTCCGTGATGTCAAAGATCGACCCCAGCATCCGCTCCGCCAGCCCCTGCCGGTTCTTCACAATGTAACCCCGGTCCACCACCTCCGCATACCCGCCATCCCGCCGTCGAAACCGATACTCGTCCGCCCAAAACTCGCTCCCCGTCTGCACCGCCGTCTCCCGCCCCGCCGCGATCCGCTTCCGGTCCTCCGGATGCACCCGCTCCAGCCACCACGCCAGCGTCCCCGCCACCTGCTCCGGCGGATAGCCGAACTTGTCCAACATCGCCCCATTCCAGGAAATCCGGTCCGTCTCAATCTCCCAATCCCAAATCACGTCATTCGTCGCCTTCTCCACCAACCGGTCCCGCTCCTGGCTTCGCCGCAGATTCTCATTCAACTGCTCCGCCACCCGCCGCGCCCGGTCCTGCGTCCACGCAATCCCAAACAACGCGAACGACACGATCAATCCACCCACCAGCACCAGATAACCCAGATACTGCTGCGAGTCCGCCTCAAACGCCGGCAGGCTCGTCACCCGCAGCAACCACCGCCGCCCCAGCACACCCAGCGTCCGCTCCGCCTTCATCCTCCCAGCCCCGGGTGCGTCCGCCGGTCGCCGGAACAACTGGCTCCCCGCCCCACCCGCATCCATGTCATACCCCTCAACCGCCACCTCCGTCCGCGTCGCGTCCCCCGCGGCAATCCGCATCATCTCCCCCGCGTGGAATACCGCCACCACATACCCCATCAACCCCTCCCGCCGCCGGATCGGCGTCAGCGCCGCCGCCCCCGGGCGATACACCGGCACATACACCACCAAACCCTCCGCCGCCCGTTCCGGGACAAACGGAAACAAATCCATCCGCGGCGTCGCCACCGGCCGGTCCGCATCCCGCGCACGCACCATGGCCAGCCGGTGCTCCTCCGCAAATCCCGCATCCTGCCCCAGCACCCGGTGCCCCACCGAATCATCCGGCTCCAACTGCACCAGCGGAAAATACTCCGGCCGGTTGTCCTCCCCTACGATCGAATACCCCGCCGCCCCAAACTGCCGCATTGCCGCCTCGTGCGCCTCCCGTTGCAATGCCGGCACCCGCTGCGCATAACCCAGCCGCACCAACCCCGGCAGCCTTCCCGGAGCATTCAAGCTCGTAACATACTGCCCCCACTGCGCCCGCGTCAGGTTCGTGCGCGACGCCACCAACCCCCGCACCGCGTTCAGCACATCCACATTCCGCGCCACCGCCGACTGCACCTCCGTCTCCGCCTCATCCACCAACCGCGTAAACCGGAGGCGGTCCCTTTCCCGGGAGATCTCGTGCACCAGATAATACGCCGTCATCGTCGGCACCAACGACAGCAAGAGAATCGAGTAAGCCGTCCCAAAACGGCCCGCCCCCCTCACCAACATTCGATACCAAGCGCCCATTGATGCAACCAAACTAAACTTCAACCCCGGCACAGGAAAAGCCATTTCCCATCCGCAGCGCGTTCCTCCCGAAGCACCGGCAATTGGGAAGGCCGGGGCAAAGGAGCGGACCCCAACCCGAAGAACCCGAACATCCTCCTTCGCCTCCCACCTCTGCGGGGCAGGTGCGTTGACGGCGACAATACTCCGCCCACCACCCCCGTGCCCCGCCCAGGCAACGGAACCGACAACGGCGCTGCGCCAATCAAGCCGTTCGCTTTTTTTCTGAACGCATTTACTCGCCCAGTTGTCTTTCCCTCCGTTACGATTCAGAACACATGAGCACCGGTATCAAAGCAATTAACGACGAAGTGCAGCGCGCCTCCGCCTTCGTCCGCCCCCTCTTCAACGAAATCGGCAAGGTCGTCATCGGTCAGAACTACCTCGTCGAGCGACTCGTCGTCGGCCTCCTGGCCAACGGCCACGTCCTCCTCGAAGGCGTCCCCGGCCTCGCCAAAACCCTCTCCGTCAAATCCCTTGCCACCGCCCTCCGCGTCAAATTCTCCCGCCTCCAGTTCACCCCCGACATGCTCCCCGCCGATGTCATCGGCACTCAAATCTACAACCCCCAGTCCGGCGGCTTCACCACCCGCAAAGGCCCCATCTTCGCCAACCTCGTCCTCGCCGACGAAATCAACCGCGCCCCCGCCAAGGTCCAGAGCGCCCTCCTTGAAGCCATGCAGGAAAAACAGGTCACCATCGGCGACCAGACCTTCAAACTCGAAGAACCCTTCCTCGTCCTCGCCACCCAAAACCCCATCGAACAGGAAGGCACCTATCCCCTCCCCGAAGCCCAGGTGGACCGCTTCATGCTCAAACTCAAAATTGGCTACCCCACCCAGGCCGAGGAACGCCAGATCCTCGACCTCATGGCCCGCACCTCCAACGTCCCCACCACCTCCGCCGTCGTCGAGTCCCGCGACATCCTCGCCGCCCGCCAGGTCATCAACGACATCTACATCGACGACAAGGTCAAAGACTACATCGTGGACCTCGTCTGCTGCACCCGCGAACCCGAACGCTACAAAATCAAGATCAAGGAATACATCCAGCTTGGCGCCTCCCCCCGCGCCACCATCGCCCTCGCCCTCTCCGCCCGAGCCTACGCCTTCCTTCAGGGCCGCGGCTACGTCACCCCCCAAGATGTCAAAACCATCGGCATGGACGTCCTCCGCCACCGCGTCGCCGTCACCTACGAAGCCGAGGCCGAGGAAAAGACCAGCGAATCCATCATCCAGAAAATCTTCAACGAACTGCCGGTGCCGTGACGCCGGGCTGCACATCCCTCCTTGGGAAACCAGCAGTTGGAATCCAACAACCACCGTCAACTACCTTTAAGATCCGATGAAGACCAAAGGCAACGTCAACTACCTCACCCGCAAAGAATGGGCCGCCTTCAAAGAACAGGAACACCAGGAACGCCTCGCCCACACCGCCCGCGTGACCCGCGGAGAACTCACCCCCGCCGAGGCCAACCGCGAGGCGTCGATCTTCAAGGACGACTGGTTCAACCCAGCCCAGGCGCAAATTCTCAACCTGAAGGAAATCCTCGCCAACGCCGCCAAAATCCGCCTCCCCCGCAAACGCCATGCCCGACGAACTCCGAAGACAGTTCGCGCTTGATGAACTGGCTCCCCTGTTCGCCACGCTGGAGCGGATCGGCAGCCCTTGCGTCCTCATGGGCGGACAGGCCGCCTGTTACTGGGCACGCACTTTTCTCGCGACCGAGCCAGCCCTCGGCGAACTGGCC
>CAZUUP010000060.1:0-15906 GCA_964623105.1 uncultured Akkermansia sp. | reverse complement strand
TTCGTCCGCGCAGCGAACTGGTCCAGCAACCGGTGATACGCGGCCGTGAACTCCGGCAGCCGCGCCACGCCGTCGAGCGCTTCCATCTGGCCGAACTGTGCCACCACGATGGTCGCGCCGGCCGTCTCGAGCTGGCGCACCCACGAACCAAAGTTCAGGTCGCGCCATTGTTCGTAAACCGTGTCGGCTTCCCATGCCATCGAGCGGAAGCGCGGCTGTTTTGCGGCGAAGGCCGACGCCAGCAGTGACTCCAGTTCGCCCGCTTTCGATTCGCGCACGAGGTTCTCCTGTCCGACGAACACGACGACCTCATTCGTGCCGAGGGCAAATTTCCCATCCGCGAAGGCTTCGACCGGCGCGCTTGGCTGGGCGCTGCCGAAACGGCTGAGAATCTCGGCTTCGGGCGGGACGGCGGAGTCGGGGAGGACGTCGATGGAGAGGTTGCGGAAGGAAATCTCCGCCTTGCAGTTGCCGTGAATTTGCAGGGCGATGACGCCGGTGTCCTCGATGCCCGGTTCGCGCTCGACCCAGATGGCGGTGCGCTGGCCGTTGAGGAAGAGGAGTATCTGGGGCCCGGTGGCGACGACTTCGTAGCTGTTCCAGTCGCCGACCTTTTCCAGGCGTGCGACGTGGTTGGTGTCCGCCTGCGCGAGCACCTTGCGCCGCCGCGACTCGTCGTAAAGCGAGCCGGAGTAGCCCGCGCCGATGTCGGCCTGGAAGCCGGACATTTCGTTGGGCGGATTCGGGATGCGCTTGCTGCGGAACTGCACGCCGCCGTTCACGAAGCCCTGCGTACCGACAAGCTTGTATTCGAGGCGGAGGTGGAAATTCTTGTAGCGCTTGAGCGTGGCCAGAAACTCGTTGCGTGGATTCCCCTCGAGCGATCCGCCGACGATGACGCCATCCCGGACGCGCCAGACCTTGTTCGTCTCGCCCTCCCAGCCAGCGAGGGTTTTGCCATCGAAGAGTGGCACCGGGGCGGCGTGGGCGGCGGTTGTGGCGAGGAAAAGCAGGAGGGCGGTCAGGCGCATACAATTTAAGGTTTCACGAATGGAGCAGGATTGGTTGGCCGTAGTCAATTGCGGGCGGACGCGATTGGCAAGCCGGCGTTGTGAGAAGCAGCCGCCGGTCAGCCGGGAAAAGACTTTGCAGGCGGAGGGAATGTGGGGAAGCTTGCCGGATGAAAGCACGTTGGGGCTCGCTTGTGTGCCTGCTGGCATTTTCGTTGGTATCCCGCGGGGGTGCCCAAGTCACCGCGTTTCAGTATGAGGGGCGGCTGACTGCCGGAGGTGCGCCCGCCAACGGCACCTACGAGTTTGAATTCACCATCTGGAACAGCCTTGCGGGCGGGAGCCAGGCTTCGGCGACGGTGTTGGGCACTCCGGGCGGGGTGGGTGTGACCAACGGGATTTTCACCGTGGTGCTGGATTACGGCGCGGGAGTGCTGAACGGGCAGCCTCGGTGGATCGAGCTGGCGGTGCGCACGAATGGTTCGGGGGACGCGTTCACGGTCGTTTCTCCCCGGCAGAGCGTGCCGTTTGCCCCGTACGCGGTTTTCGCGACGCTCGCGGGCGGGGCGGCCAACGGGTCAATCAGCAATGCCGCTCTGGCGGCCAACGCGGTGACGGGGGCCAAGATCGCTCCGGGAGAAGTGGTGAAGGGCGTCAACAACTTGCGGGACAATGTGACCATTCAGGGGGGGGCGAATGTGACGGTGAGCACGGTGGGAAACACGGTGACGATCGCGGCTCCCGGCGGGACGGGGTGGGGCCTGGCGGGCAATTCCGGGACGGTGGCGACCAACTTCTTGGGGACCCGGGACGGGCAGCCGCTGGAATTGCGGGTGAACAACACGCGGGCATTGCGCATGGAGCTCAATGGTTCCGGGCAGCCGAATTTGATTGGGGGCAATACCAACAATTCGGTGGCGGCGGGCGTGGTGGGGGCGGTGGTGGGTGGTGGGGCGACCAACTCAATTGGCGTGGGCAGTCACTGGAGCACCATCGGCGGCGGGCGGGCCAACAGTATCCGTGAGAATGCGTGGTTGGCTGGCATCGCGGGCGGTTACGCCAATGAAATCCAGACCGGCGCCCAGTTCGGTGTCATCGGCGGCGGCTACAACAATCGCGTGCAGACCAACGGGACGGCGGCCGTGATCGGCGGCGGTTATCTCAACACGGTCGGCGCCTCCGCGCCGTATGCCGTGCTGGCGGGCGGGCGGGAGAACCTCATCCAGTCCAATGTTTCCTACGCGACCATTTCCGGCGGCCATCGCAACACCAACGAAACGGTCGCGCACTACTCGGCGATCGGCGGTGGCATCCAAAACATCATTCGGTCGAATGCGGCTTACTCCGTGATTGGCGGTGGCTACGTCAACACAATCGAGGCCAATGCGCAGTTTTCACAGGTGGCTGGCGGCCGGGAAAACGTGATTCAGTCCGGCATCTCCTACGCCACCATTGGCGGCGGGATGCGGAACACCAACCAGACAGCGGCGCACTACTCGACCATCGGCGGCGGCATTCAGAATGTGATCCAGTCCAATGCCCAGTACGCGGCCATCGGCGGAGGTAATGCCAATGTCATCGGCACCAATTCCGCCAGCGCGGTCATCGCCGGCGGGCGTCAGAACAGCATCCGGTCCAACGCGGCTTCCGCCACGGTGGTCGGCGGGTATCTGAACACGGTCTCGAACGACGCCGCTTACGCCACGGTGGTCGGGGGGCGGGAGAATCTGGCGGCGGGCACTTACAGCCTGGCCTCCGGGTATCGCGCGAAGGCCCATCATCGCGGTGCATTCGTGTGGGCCGACGGGACGGGGGTGGACTTGAACTCGACGGCCAACAACCAGTTCCTGATCCGCGCCGCTGGTGGCGTGGGCATTGGCACCAACCAACCGGCCAGTGCCCTGCACGTTGCGGGGACCGTCACGGCGACCGGATTCGTTGGGAACGGCATCGGCCTGACGAATCTTAATCTCTCTGGCGCGAATTTCGGCGGGCAGTTCAGTGCGTCGCAAATCCCGAATCTTGATGCGTCGAAAATCACCAGCGGCACGTTCGCCGACGCGCGGCTTTCGGCCAACATCCCCACGCTCAACGGCGTGAACTCGTTCACCGGCGCCAACACTTTCGGCGGCACGACGGTCATCAACGGGCCGAACAGTGAATTCACGGGCAAGTTCATTGGCGACGGTTCGCTGCTGACCAATCTTCCCGGGGGCGGCGGTGGTGGCGGGGGCGGGGGCTTCCCGTGGTTTGCGGTTTCCGGTGCGACGCAGAGTGCGCAGCCCAATGCCGGCTATCTCGTGAATGGCGTTGCCCAGGCGACCATCACGCTGCCCGCCGCGCCCGCGGTCGGCGACATCGTCCGGGTGACCTCGGCCAATGCGAGCGGGTGGCAGTGGATGACCAACGCCGGCCAGTCGATTATCGGCTTCAATGGCAGCACCGGTGCCGTCTGGGCTGCCGGCACCAGCGCGGCCAATCGCGGCTGGCAGTCCGTGGCGTCCTCCGCGGACGGTCTTAAACTCGTGGCGGCGGATTATCTCGGCCCGGCCTCGGCGGGCGGCCAGTTGTACACCTCTACCGACGGCGGGGTTGCCTGGGCACCGCGCGGGAACAACCACTTCTGGTTCGCGGTCGCGTCCTCGGCGGACGGCGTCAAACTTGTCGCTGTGGATTCGATCGGGACCAATTTCCTGGGCGGACAGATCTACACTTCGGCCGACTCGGGCGTGACGTGGGTTGCGCGCGAGAGCAACCGCTTCTGGGGCGCGGTCGCCTCGTCCGCGGACGGCGTGAAGCTGGTGGCGGTGGATTATTACGGGGCCTCGTTCACGGGCGGCAGAATTTACACCTCCGCGGATTCGGGCGTGACGTGGACGCCACGCGAAAACAATCGCTACTGGAATGCCGTTGCGTCCTCTGCCGACGGCGTGAAGCTGGTGGCGGCCGTGGACGGCGGCCAGATTTTCACCTCGGCCGATTCGGGTGTCACGTGGACGGCGCGCGCGACCAGTTCGGCGTGGCAGTCAGTGGCGGCGTCAACCGACGGAGTGAATCTCGTCGCGGCGGTCCGGGGCGGTCAGATTTTCACCTCGACCAATTCTGGTGTCGCCTGGACGGGACGGGAGACCAATCGCTTTTGGTATGCGGTGGCTTCGTCGGCCAATGGCGTCAATCTGGCGGCGGTGGATTACCTCGGACCCACTTTCAGCGGCGGCCGGATTTATACGTCGTCGGACGCTGGCGTGACCTGGACGCCGCGTGCGAGCGATCGGCGCTGGACTTCGATTGCCTCCTCCGCCAACGGCACGCGCCTCGTGGCGGTCGAGAAGGCTGTCGATAATTACGGCCTGCCGGGCAGCGGCCAGATTTACCTTTCGACCGATTCGGGCGTGACCTGGAACGCCAGCGCGGCGGGTCAGTTCCAGTCCGGCGGTTCTCCCGGCCCTTACTCGGGTGGGGCCGGTTCGAGCGCGGCCATGCAGTATCTGGGCAACGGCGTCTGGCAATCGATGAGCGAATCCCAACTGGCCGCTGGTGCCGTCAATACGGCGCAACTGGCCGACGGCTCCGTTACTGCCGCCAAGATTAGCGGCCCCCTCCCGGGTTCGCTCGTGTGGCAATCCGTCGCCGGTACCACCCAGGTGGCTGCGGGTAACACCGGTTATCTCCTCGCCAATGCCGCGCTCACCACCGTCACCCTGCCTGCGGCACCCGACGTGGGCGACGTGGTGCGCGTGCTCGGAGCCGGAGCCGGCGGTTGGGTGATTGCGCAGAACGCCGGCCAGCGAATACGGTTGGGCGCAACCGCAAGCACGACTGGCGAAACCGGCAACGCCAGCGGCGGGCAATGGGCGGCGCTGGAGTTGGTCCATCTTGGTGGCGGCGTGTTTGTGGCGGTGAGTCATGAGGGCACGATCACCCTCCAGTGAACGGCCTGGTTCCGACCCTATGAACCTCAATCACGCCCCCGCACCCGCCGCGCGTCGGTCGCTCCGTCCTTTCTACACGCCCTGGCTCGGGGCTTTGGTTTTTGTCGCGGCCGCGCTGCTCGCCAACGCCGCCCGTGCCGCCGCGCCGTTTAACATTCTCTCGTACGGGGCCGACGTCACGGGCCGCAACTGGAGCACCACCGCCGTGCAGAAGGCCATCGACGCCTGCACTGCCGCGGGTGGTGGCATTGTGCTGTTTCCGCCGGGGCGCTACCGGCTGGGCATGGTCTCGCTCAAGAACAACGTCACGCTGCAGTTCGAGAAGGAGTCCTTTGTCGATGGCCCGCGGCTCTACTCGGAGTACACCCCGTTGAAATTCCTCTTTCGGGCCGCCTACGTCACCAACGTGGTCATGCGCGGCCCCGTCATCATCAACGGCCAGGGATCCAACTACTGGAACGTGGTTCCCAATCCGACCACTTGGTATTCCACCCGCCAAAGTGTGCCCGTGCCTCTCGTGCAGTTCCGCAGTTGCAGCAACGTCGTCGTGGACGGCATCACGATTGTGAATTCCCCCTCCTGGGCGCTTTCCCCCTATTCTTCCACGAACGTTACGATCCGAAACGTCACCATCATCAACGATTTTTACGGACCCAACACCGACGGCATCAATGTCTGCCAGTCGAAGGACGTGCTGATCACCGGTTGCCGGGTCACCACCGGTGATGATCCGATTGCGATCAAGAACATGGAACCGCTGACCGTGGACAATTACACCAGCAACGTCACGATCACGAACTGCGATCTCGCCACCCCCAGTTATGCGCTGAAGATAGGCACCGAGAGTCGCGTGGGCGTGGTCGAAAACATCATATACACCGACTGCCGGACGCGACCGCACCGGGCCGATTTGGGAAAACACTCGGGCATCGCGCTCCAGTCCATGGACGGCGGCATTCTGCGCAATGTCCGGGTAACCCGCGTCACCTCCGAGGGCACCCGTTCCCCCGTGTTCATACGCCTGGGCAACCGCGGTACGGGGCAGACGAACTCCCCGCCCATTCCGGGGCGGATCGAGAACGTTTTGATCGAGGATGTTACGGTCACCGGCGTTTCTACAAACCGGGAGTTCGGCATTCAAATCCATGGATTGCCCTCGATGAGCGTCTCGAACATCGTCTTGCGCAACATCCGCATCGTTCCGCGGGGCGACGTCCGTTACTCGCATCTGGGGGTGTCCAGCATTGATCAACTGGTGGTGCCCGAGAAGGAGGCTGACTATCCGAGCGTTGACATGTTCGGCTGGATTCCGGCGTTTGGGGTGTACTGCCGGCACGCGCAGCAGGTCACCCTGCAAAATCTGGAACTACTCCCGCAGAACCCTGATGTCCGACCCGCCATCACCTTCGACGACGTTAGCAGCCTGCAGGTCAGCAACGTGTTTGCGGGGTATCCCGGGATGACCAACCGTCCGCTCGCCTCGATGTATTTCGTCACCAATTCGCCGGGCGTCATGATTACCGGGGTGACCAACAGCGTGGGGGGCGGTTGGACGCTCGCGACGCCGTAAGTTGCGCGGTGCGCCGATCTTGGTGCGGTTGCCGGTTTGCGGTGGGCGGTGGATGCCGACATCGTGGCTGGGAACGCGGGGAAGACCGGCCGAGACCCGGAAATCGCGGCGGGATTATTGGCTGAATTCGATGGCGACAGGGGCGTCGGAGATGAGAACAATTTCCATGCTCATGCGAATTAACATTTGGTCCGGACTGGTGGCGTTGATGATGAGTGCGGGCGCAGGGTGGTCGGCAGGTGCTCCGGGCAAGGCGGATTTGCGACCGCAGAGCGAGCGGTTCGCGAGTCTGGCGGCGGCGGCGGAGCCGAGTTTCCGGCGGCATGTGGTGCCGCTGTTGAGCCGGACGGGGTGCAGCGGGCGGGAGTGCCACGGATCCTTTGCCGGTCAGGGTGGTTTCCAGCTTTCGCTGTTTGGGTATGATTTCGACAAGGACCTGAAGGCGATGACGGTGGATGCCAACGGGGGCGAGAAGCAGGTGCGCATCGACCGGACGAATGCGGCGAAGAGTTTGCTGCTGACCAAGCCGACGATGGAGGAGCATCACAAGGGGAAGAAGCGCTTGGACAAGGGATCGTGGGAATACAACCTGGTGCTGAAGTGGATCCAGTCGGGGGCGAAGGGGGATGTGGAGGCGACGGGCGAATTTGACCGGTTGGAGATCTTGCCGCGGGAGATTGTGGCCAAGGCAAAGGGGGAGACGGTGCAGTTGCGGGTGATGGCGTATTGGAAGGACGGGGCAGTCGAGGACGTGACGCAGATCACGCGGTTCCGTTCGAATGACGACTCGGTTTCGACGGTATCGCCAACCGGAGTGGTGACGGTGAAGGACCGGGGCGACACGCACATCGTGGCTTTTTATGACAACGGGGTGTTGCCGGTTCCGGTGATGCTCCCGGTGTCGGAGCGCAATGGACCGAACTATCCGCCGGTGGCGGCCCCGACGAAGGTGGATGCGCTGGTGGTGGCGAAATTGCGGAAGTTGGGAATCGTGCCGTCGGAGGTTTGCACGGACGCCGAGTTTTTGCGGCGGGTGACGATCGACCTGACGGGCGGGTTGCCGACGCCGGAGCAGGTAACGAAGTTTTTGGCCGACCCGTCGAGCAACAAGCGGAGCGCGAAAGTGGACGAGTTGCTGCGGACGCCGGCGTATGCGGCGTGGACGGCGACGCGGTTGTCGGATTACTTGGGGAACAATCCGGCGCAGTTGCGTCCCCAGGGTGCGGGCGGTAATTACGGGCCGAAGTTCAGCCGGCAGTGGTTTGACTGGATGTATGAGCGAGTCCTGCGGAACGAGCCGTATGACAAGCTGGTGGAAGGGGTGGTGTTGGCGACGGGACGGACCCGGGCGGACCAGACCTACGAGGACTACGCCCGGGAGATGTCGTCATATTTCCGGAAGGAGAGCCCGGCGAATTTCGCCGAGCGGCCGAACATGCCGTACTTCTGGCTGCGGCAGAATGTGCGGAAACCGGAGGAGAAGGCGCTGGCATTTGCGCACAGTTTTCTCGGCGTGCGGATCGAGTGCGCACAGTGCCACAAGCATCCGTTCGACCAGTGGACGCAGAGCGATTTCAAGAAGTTTCAGGCGTTTTTTGAGGGGATTGAGTACGGGTCAAAGGCATCGAAGGACGAGAAGGTGACCTATGCCAGCCTGACGAAGGAGTTGCGGGAATCGGTGCCGCCCGACCCGAAGGGCGGCAACAACCAGAAGGCGCTCGCGGATTCCTTTGAGAAGCGGGTGCAGGCGGGGGAACCGGCGCCGTGGCAGGAATTGTTTGTCTCGAACAAGGGCAAGGCGAAGCTTTCAGACAAGGAACTGGCGCGGCTCAAGGCGTCCAATGCCAAGCTGGACGGCCGGGTGTTGACGCCGAAGATTTTGGGCGGCGACGAAGTGCTTTTGAACGAGTATCCGGACCCGCGGGTGCCGCTGATGCAGTGGATGCGGGGGACAAAAAATCCGTATTTTGCGCGGGCGTTTGTGAACCGGGTGTGGGCAGGGTATTTCGGTCGCGGCCTGGTGGAACCGGCGGACGACATGAACCTGGCCAATCCGCCAGTGAACCGCGAGTTGATGGATTACCTGGCGGACGGTTTTGCGGGGCATAACTACGACATGGCGTGGCTGCACCGTGAGATTCTGACGAGCGACACCTATCAGCGGAGCTGGAAGCCGAACGCGACGAATCAGCAGGACGAGAAGAATTTCAGCCGGATGGTGCCGCGCCGGTTGCCGGCGGAAGTGGTGGTCGATGCGATCAGCCAGGCGACGTTGGGATCGGACCGGCTGGAGAAGTTTGTGACGGACATTGAGAACCGGGCGATCGGGCCGAATGCGACGGCAGGAACGCGCAAGGGGGGCGGCAATTATTCGCTGAACATTTTCGGAAAGCCGATCCGCGAGGCCAATTGCGATTGCGAGCGCACGGCGGAGCCGACAATCCTGCAGACGCTGTTCACCCGGAACGATCCGGAGATGCTGGCGGCGCTGGACCAGGCGCGCGGCGGGTCGGCGTGGATCGATGAACTGCGCAAGAGCGTGGCCGGAGCGGTGCCGCGCAAGAAGGGCGATACCGCGCCGGTCGCCGCCAAGTCGCTGGATCTGGACAAGGTGGTTCCGGAATTGTTTCTCCGCACCGTGAGCCGGCCGCCGACCGCCGACGAATTGAGCCGGGCCAAGACCGACATCGCGGCGGCGAAAACGCAGGTCGATGGGGTGCGCGAACTTTTGTGGGCGATGCTCAATACCCGGGAGTTCATGGTGAACCACTGAGTGAAGGGCGGCCGGAAGCGAAGATGACTCGAAATTTTAACAACCAACCTAGCTAAACAAACACTATGTCAATCCATACCAACTGTGAGGGAGTGAGCCGCCGGGATTTTTTGCGCGTTGGCGCACTGGCCGGGGTCGGGCTGAGCCTCAGCGAGTATTATGCAATGGCCAGCACCGGCGGGGTGTCGGCGGGGGCGCGCGGCAAGGCGGCGATTTTTGTACGGTTGGGTGGCGGTCCCAGCCACATGGACACCTTTGACCTGAAGCCGGAGGCACCGGACACGCATCGCGGCGAGTTCAAGGAAATCGCGACGAATGTGCCCGGAGTGCGCATCTCGGAGCATCTGCCGAAGCTGGCGAAGTGCGCGGACAAATATGTGATTCTGCGTGGGGTGAGCCACACCCTGGCGGCGCACGAACTGGGGACGATCTACATGAACACGGGGAACCGTCCTTTGCCGTCGCTGACCTATCCGCATTACGGCGCGGTGGTGGCCAAGGAACTGCGGGCGGCGGACTACCTGCCGCCGTTTGTAGCGATCCCGAATCTCGGGGCAAAGGCGACGGGTTATCTGGGGGTTGAGTATGGGCCCTTTGAGACGGGTGGTTCGCCGGCGGCGGGCAAGGCGCTGGAGGTGCGCGGCATGGCGTTGCGCCCGGGGGTGACGCTCGAGGATCTGGACCGGCGGCAGAACCTGGTGCAGCGGTATGACACGGCGTTTGGCGACTATGCGAAGCAGGACAAGCTGCTGCAGGGGATGGACCAGTTCGGGCAGAAGGCATACGCGATGATGCGGTCCCCGAAGGCGCGCGAGGCGTTCGATCTGAGCAAGGAATCGGCGAATATCACGAAGTTGTTCGGCAAGGAATCCTTCTCGCAGAGCTGCCTGCTGGCGTCGCGGTTGGTCGAGTCGGGGGTCCGGTTTGTGACGGTGTCGCTGGGCGGATGGGATACGCACCAGGACAATTTCAACAAGCTGAAGTCCACGAACCTGCCGACGCTGGATGCAGGGTTGAGCGGCCTGTTCTGCGCGCTGGCGGAGAAGGGATTGCTGGAATCGACGGCGGTGTTTGTGACTGGCGAATTTGGCCGCACGCCGAAGATCAACAAGAACGGCGGGCGCGATCATTATCCGCGCGCGATGTTCTGCCTGCTGGCCGGTGGCGGAATCAAGGGCGGGCAGGTGGTTGGAGAATCGGATGCGAAGGGCGAAGGCCCGAAGGATCGGGCGATCACGCCGGACGATGTGGCGGCGTCGTTCTATACCGCGCTGGGGATTGATCACTCGAAGGAATATCACACGCCGACCGGTCGGCCGATCATGATCGTGCGCAATGGCAAGCCGTTGAAGGAATTGTTTGCCTGAGCGCGGGCGGAAGCCGATCGCCTGAAAACACAGCCCCGCGGACACGTTCCGCGGGGCTTTTTTGTGGGCTGGGTCAGCCCCAGTAGCCGGGATCGAGGGCCGGGAAGAGGTTGTCGCGGGCCTCGAGGGCGGCGAGCCAGGGTTCGTCAGGGCGGCTGGCGGTGAGTTGTTCGTGGAGGGCGAGGAAGTTGAGCAGGTGTTCCTTGACTCGGCGGGTGGCGTAGGCGGCGGCGGTCTGGGTGCGGAGTATGAAGGGCCAGTCGCTGGATTGGGCGAGGAGGAGTTCGCGACCGGCTTGCCGGAGGGCGCGGGCGGTGAGGCCGGTGGCATGGGGATGTCGGCGGGCGAGAGCGGTCATGCGCTCTTGGGCCGCTTCCAGATGAGGGAAGATCCACGAGTTCGATTCGTGGAGCCAGAGTTTCCAACTGCCGTCCTCGCCCCAACTGGAGCCGGCGGGGGTGGCGGCCTGTTGGGAGGGGTGCGCTGCGAGGTATTCGCCGGGGGTGACGAGGCGGAGGTTTGACGAGGGGTCGGCGGCAGACCGGATCACGGCGTCGAGGAATTCGGGCCCTTCGAACCACCAGTGGCCGAAGAGTTCGGCATCGTAGGGGCAGAGGATGAGCGGCGGGCGGTCGAAGGAATGGGAGAGCGCAGCCAGTTGCTGTTGGCGGGAGGCGAGAAAGTGTCGGGCGTGTTCGCGGGTGGCGTCGAGGGCGGCTGCGGGTTGATAGGGCGCTTTGGGCGAACCGGGTCCGGTGATGCGGTGGTATTTGATGCCGGTGAAACCGCGGATTTCGGGCGATGGCAGGCAGGGGCGGACGTAGTCCAGATCGAGGTCGAAGCCGATGTCGCGGTAAAATTCGCGGTAGCGCGGGTCGCCGGGGTAACCTCCGTCACGGCTCCAGACCTGGCGGGCGGAGTCGGAGTCGCGTCCGAAGGCGGCGAGGCCTCCGGGAGTGATGACGGGGGCAAAGACACCGTGGAGCGGGCGGGGGGTGGCGTGCATGATGCCGTGGGTGTCCACGACAAACCATTGCAGGCCGGCCTCGCGAAGAAATGGTTCAAGGTCTGCGACGTAGGCGCATTCGGGCAGCCAGATGCCGCGGGGCGTGCGGCCGAAACAGGCCTGGTAGTGGTCGCGAGCGACGAGAAGCTGGGCGCGGATGGAGGTGGGATGGCGGGTCAGCAGCGGGAGAATCGCGTGAGTGGCGGCGCAGGTGATGATCTCAAGCAGACCGGCGTCTTGGAAATGGCGAAAGGCGGCAAGCAGGTCGCCCGCGTATTCGGCGAAGAGGGCGCGTTGCCGTCGGAGGCGGTCATGGTAGAAAACGGCGACCGGCTGGAGGGCGGCGTCCCAGTGGGTGCGGTGGATTTCCCTTTCGGCGAGTTCGACGAGGGCATCCAGCCGGCGGGCGCAGCGGGAGCGTAGCAGGGGGTCCTGCAGCATGGAACACAGGGTGGGCGAGAGCGTCAGGGCGAGCCGCGCGGGGAGGGCGTCGCGTTCCCATTGTTCGAGCTTCTGGAGCAGGGGCAGGTAGCAATCGGTGACCGCCTCGTAGAACCAGCTTTCCTCGAGGAAACGCTCGTGTTCCGGGTGCCGGACGAAGGGCAGGTGGGCGTGGAGAATGAGCGCCAGATAGCCGTGCATGGACGGAGCGTCGCGCAAACGGAGGGGCGAGGGAAGCGAAAGGGCGCGTGTGAAGCGCGAGGCTCAAAGCGGGAAGCCGAGGGTACGGGGGGATTACCGGTGATCCCGCCGGTCGGCTTTGCGCGGACAAGCCGCCTGAAGGCGGGACTCTGCGCGGGGAATATTGTGGGCCGGGAGCGGCGGATGCTTCGCCGGCGCGGGATGGGATGGGCCGGTGGGGGGACGCGGGGAAGGGCGAACGGGGCGGTTAAAAAAGAAAACCCCGCCTATGCCGTGGGGACCAGTTCCTCCGAACGCTGTGTAAAACTTTGTTTAATAGGTTCGCGGGACGTTGAGCCTCAGCACGCACATCGCAGGGTTTAAAACCAAAATCTTTTTTAAAGAACCTGCCGCCCGTCCTTACGGCCGAAGCGGCCTCACACAAAAGCTATCGGCAGCGGGCGTGGATGCTTGAGTGCCTGTTTGAAAAACCACTTGAGCCGCGACGGCCTCACCCGGGAGTTTCGCGTTTACACGGTACGTTGCTGGCGCGGTGGACGAACCGCTTAAACGCGGAACTCCGAACCTGTTTTTTCAAACCGGCTCGGAGAGATTTTTTCGTATTCGTGGCGGGGATTGCTTGAGGCGGCGGCGGGTGTGCGGGAGATTAGCCGGGTTGTCGTATGAAACCGTTGGAACCGCCGTACACGCACCACCTGAATTTCGCCCGAGGCTGGCTCATGCTGGGCGATCTGCTGGAGGCGGAGGCGGAATTGGACCGGCTCGACGCGGAGGCGCGGACGCATCCGGAGGTGCTGGCGGTGCGTTATGAGATTCACATGGTGGGCGGGGATTGGGTGCGCTGCTTTGAGATTGCACAGCATCAGTTGCAGGTGGAGCCAGGGGATTCGGCGGGATGGATTCATGGGGCGTACGCGCTGCGACGAATGCCGGGCGGGGGGCTGGAGGCGGCGTATGAGGCGTTGTTGCCGGCGGTGAAGATGTGTCCAAAGGAGCCCGTGGTGGTGTTCAATCTGGCCTGCTACGCGTGCCAGTTGGGCCTGCTGGAGGAAGCGTGGGAATGGTTGGGGCAGGCCGTCAAGTTGAGCACGCGGGCGGAGATTGTCCGGATGGCGCTGGTGGACGATGATCTGGAGCCGCTGCGCGCGAGGCTGAAGGAGTTGTGAGGGGCGGGGAGGGTCAGGGCACGGTGATTTGGGAGGGAGCGGACCAGTGGCTCCAGCGGCCGGTGGTGTCGAGGTGGCGGACGCGGACGCGGTAGGTGCCCGGGGATTTGAAGACGCTGGCGGGGATGCTGGTGCGGAGCGCGGGAACGGTGAGTTCGTCGCTGAGCCAGTGGGGCTCGATTTCGTAGCGCCAGGGTTTGCCGTCGCGATGGCCGGGCAGGCCGGGGGCGGTGAAGCGGCCGACGCGCCACTGGAGCGCGGCGAATCTGGCGGCGGGCGCAGGCGAGGCAAAGGGCGAGGTTTCAAATTCGCGCGCGCTATTTTTCTCGGCGGCGGCGATTTCCTTGATCGTCGGGCGGGCGGGAATGGTGTCGTCCTTGGATTCGCGCCAGAGGAAGCCGTAGCCGTAGCCGCGTATGTCGCCGTCGTTGGGCTGGTAGTTTTTGGTCGGGCGCGAGTCGGTGGCGAACTCGGTGAGCAGGCGGCAGAAGCCGGCGAAATCGGGCGTGGCGAGGCGTCGCTCGAAGCCGCCGCCCATCATGCCCTGGCTGGCGGGGTTGCGGTAGAAGGCCCCTTTGTCGCTGGTGCGCGGGTGGTGATTCCACATGGTCATGTCGAGTTCGGGCCAGATGCGTTCGTGGCCGACGGGGCGCAGGGCACGGGCGCATTCCTCGACGAGTTGGCCGAACTGTCCGCCGGCGGGGGCGGGGTCGCTGCAGAGGAGGTCGAGGATTTCGCGGGCGCGGTTTTGGTATTCGCGTTTGAGTGCGGGGATTTCGAGGCAGCGGGTCTGGTCGATGATGCCGGGCCAGTGGGTTTTGGGGATGAACATCATGTCGAGATCCCACGGCACGGGCGACCAGCGGCCGTCGGGCGCGTGGTAGAGGCAATGGTTGGCACCGTGGCGGAGGTCCACGTTGCTGACGATGCGGTTGATGGCGTGGAAGCTGTAGTAGTCGGGGAGGTGGAGGTTTTCGCGCCACCATTTTTCTTCGCGGGTCGAGCGCGAGCCGTTCATGAAGTTATTGAAGTCGGAGTTGTTGGCGGGCATGCCGGGGGCGAGGTGTTTGCGGCCGGTTTCAGCGCTGTAGGTGTTGCCGTCGGGCAGGCCGCGTTCGCGGAGCCACGCGCCGTCGGTGTCTTGAACGGCGAGGTAGAGGCCCCAGAGATCGCCCTCGTACTGGCTCCTGGCGGAGATTTCGTTGGTGCGGCTGACGACGCGGAAATGCACCCAGTGCGTCGCGGGGCTGGGGACGCCGGCGAGGTGATAGGCGCGGAAGGAGACGGCTTCGTCCATGCCGGCCATGCCCCGGTTGACCTGCACCCACGGGCTGGCGCAGGCGTTCATGGCGAAGTTGTTCCAGGTGTGCGCGTATTCGCGGCCCCAGTGGTCGCGGGCCTGAAATTCGCGGGCGCGGTTGAAGTGAAAGCCCCACTTATTTTTACCCGAGACGTGGGTGCTGGCCATGCCGCGGTTGTGGAACTGGATGTGGTCGTACACGCGGCCCTCATAGACGAGGGTGCCGAAAAGCTTCCGTTTGTTGTAGCCGCCGTCCCATTGGCTGCGCTCGACGTCGGAGTGATTGGCGATCAGGTGATACGGTGACAGGGTGCCAAGAAACTCGGAGGTGAATGTAATGGGCGGCGTTTTGCCGGGCTGGCTGGCACCGGTCCACGCGGGCAGCCCACCGTAGCAGAACCAGGCGAAATTCGGGCAGTCGTCGTCCGCGTAGGGCACGCGCACGGCAAGGCCCCTCGCGTCGGTGGCGGTGATGCGGTAGCGCAGGAGGCGGCGATGGGTCTGCAACTCAGCGGGCACGATGGCGGTGTAAATGCCGTCGCCGGCTTTCGAATCGCCGTCGATGCCGTCGTCGCGCAGGGGGAGGTATTTCCATGCGGTCTCGAAGGTGGGATCGCTTTTGCGGATGTAGGCGCCGGGATCGACGGCTTGAATGTGGAGCGTGACTTCGCGCAGGCCATCGGGGTCGCTGATGCGGGCGGTGATGGTGACGCGGTCGCCGGGGCGGGGTTGGGCGGGCTGTTGCTGGACGTCGCTGATGGAGGGCGGCGCGTTGGTGGCGAAGACGGAATTCTGACGGCCGGGCGTGGGGCCGGATTTTTTCGGCGTGCCTTGGACGGTGAAACCGGAACTGCGCCACGAGCCGGGCAGCAGCGGATCGAGGGCGGGGTGGATGCGTTCGAGCGAACAGCCGGCGGCGATGGTGGCGGTGGGCCAAGGGAAGCCGGAGCCGTAGCGGACTTCTTCGACGGTGCGCCCGCCAGCGTCGCGCAGAGTTATCCTTTCGCCGGAATGTTTGAGTTTACCAGGCAGCGGGCCGAGGGGTTTGAGATTACCGAACGTCTTGGCGAGTGCGGCGGGATCGCGGGCGACCACGAGAAAACCGTTGGCGGGGATGGTTGTGCCGGGAGGGAATTTGAA
>CAZUUP010000059.1:13932-16188 GCA_964623105.1 uncultured Akkermansia sp. | reverse complement strand
TGGCTCACCATCGCCACGACGCGGCCGGAGACCATCCCGGGTGACACGGCGGTGGCCGTGAATCCGAAGGACACGCGCTACGCCCACCTCATCGGCAAGCACATCGTGCGGCCGCTCCCGATTCATGTGCCGCGCGAGCAGAAGCTCATCCCCATCATCGGTGACGAGCATGTGGATTTCGAGTTCGGCACCGGCGTGCTCAAGGTGACGCCGGCGCATGACAAGGCGGACTTCGAGATCGGCCAGCGCCACAAGCTGCCACTCGTGGACATCATGAACGCCAACGGCACGATGAACGAGCTGGCTGGCGAAAGCCTGGCGGGCATGGATCGTTTCGAGGCGCGCAAGGTGGCCGTGGAGCGGCTGAAGGAACTAGCCGTCATGGTTGACGAAAAGCCTTACGAGAACAACGTGGGCTTCAGCCAGCGCGCGGACGTGCCGATCGAGCCGCGCTTGAGCGAGCAGTGGTTCCTCAAGTATCCGAGCGTGGAGGTGTCAAAGGCCTGCGTGGCGGACGGTCAGATGAAGTTCCATCCCGACCGCTGGGCGAAGGTGTATGACCACTGGCTCACGAACATTCAGGACTGGTGCATCAGCCGCCAGCTTTGGTGGGGGCATCGCGTGCCGGTGTGGACGAAGGTTTGCAAAGATGAGGCCGACGCCAAACAACACGCCTATTACATGTGGCATGAGGCAGACCGAGGCGTTGAGAAAGACACCGCGTTTAAGGTCGAAGGCAACGTCATTACCGTCGCGACGGCGAACGAAGAAGTCATTAAGGACTTTCTTGAAAAGTGGGCTGGCTTCACCCAAGACCCCGACGTCCTCGACACCTGGTTCAGCTCCTGGCTCTGGCCCTTCGCCACTATGGGCTGGACTGGCGACAAGGCCAGCGACGCCAGCGCCCCAACCCTCCGCGCCTTCTACCCGACTACCGACCTCGTCACCGGGCCGGACATCATCTTCTTCTGGGTCGCCCGCATGATCATGGCGGGCTACGAATACATGGGCGACCTGCCGTTCCGGAATGTCTATTTCACCGGCATCATCCGCGACAAGCAGGGCCGCAAGATGTCGAAGACGCTCGGCAACTCGCCCGACCCGCTGGAACTCATCGCCAAATACGGCGCCGACGCCCTGCGCTTCGGCACCATGCGCAGCGCGCCGCTCGGCCAGGACGTGTTGTTCGACGAGAAGGACGTGGAGCTGGGCCGCAACTTCTGCAACAAGCTCTGGAACGCCTGCCGCTTCCGCCAGATGCAGGGGAGCGCGGGCGGCCCGCCCGCCAGTTCCCCGGGTAGCGCAAGCGCCACGCCTGCCTGCGAGGGCGACTCGCCCGAGCAGTTTCCAGTCGAAGGCGAAATCAACCCCGCCCTTCTCACCAGCGACGACCAGTGGATTCTCCTCCGCCTCGACCAAGCCATCCGCGAAGTCAGCGACGCGCTGGCGAGCTACAACTTCAGCACCGCCGTGCAGGCGCTCTACCGTTTCTTCTGGAGCGAGTATTGCGACTGGTATGTCGAGGCCAGCAAGGCGGCGTTCTTCAGCGAGGACGCAAAGCTCAAGACCAACAAGCTCGCCGTCATCGACTTTGTCCTCGCGAACACGCTGCGCCTGTTTCATCCGTTCCTGCCGTTCATCACCGAGGAACTCTGGCACGGCATGGGCTTCAGCAAGGAATTACCCGAGAACCAGGGTGGCCAGACCATCATGTTCGCCCCGTGGCCCAAGCCGCTCAGCGATGAGGAGAAGTCTTACTTCGGCCTCGACGACTCCGCCGACAGGGTCGCGCAGGCCAAATACGATCTCGTCTCCCTCGGTCGCAACCTCCGTCGCGAATTGCGACTCGATGCTGCCAAAAAACTGAAATTCGTGCTCAAGCCTGCCGGTGAACTGCCCGCCGCTGAGATCGAGGTCCTGAAACTGCTGCTCAACGCCGAGACGGTGGAAGTGGTCGCCAAATCCTGGTCGCCCGGGAAAGGCACGCCCGGTGCCAGCAACGCGCTCGGCGAACTCTTTCTACCGACCACCGGTTTGATCGACTTCGCCGCCGAACGCGCGCGCCTCACCAAGGAGGCCGAGCGCATTGCGGCTGAAATCGACAAGGTAAATCAGAAACTCGCGAATCCCGCATTCACCGGGAAAGTTCCCGCCAAGGTGCTCGAGGAACATCGCCAGCGCCTGGCCGACTGGCAGACAAAACTCGCCCAGGTCAACTCCTCGCTCGCGGCGCTGGCCAACTGATCCGACTGATCC
>CAZUUP010000059.1:0-13832 GCA_964623105.1 uncultured Akkermansia sp. | reverse complement strand
CACCGCCATGGTGGGTGAGCAGCAACTCGGCGTCTTCTGCCACGACGGAGCCACCGGCCGGCAGTTATGGAAGACCGACATCGCCACCGGCCCCCTGCCCCGCATCACACCGCCCAACAGCCACGCCTCTTCAACTCCGGTGACCGACGGCACCCGCATCTATATCTATGTCAGCACCATTGGACTGCTCGCCCTCGATGCCGCCAACGGCCGCGAAGCCTGGCGTCATCCGCTGCTTAAACCCGCTTACCTGATGGACTGGGGCGCCGCGGGTTCGCCAATTGTGCATGCGGGTTTGGTCATCTTTTGTCAGGACGACGACCTCAATCCGTACGTGATCGCCGTTGACTCCGGCACCGGCAAACTCCGCTGGAAAACTCCCCGCCCGGACATGCTCGCCGGCTATGCGCTTCCCGTCCTGTGCGACAGCGGCACGCGCACGGACCTCGTCGTCGCCGGCTCCGGCAAGCTGAAGGGCTACGATCCCGCGACGGGGCGTGAATTGTGGACCTGCAACACGCTCGTCCGGACCATCATGACCTCGCCCGTCGTCCACGACGGCGTCATCTACATTGCCGTGCAAAGTTACGGCGACGCAACCCGCACCCTGAAATTCGCCCTGCTCGAATGGCTCGATACAAATCAGGACGGCAAACTGGCCCGGGCAGAAATGCCCAAGGAATTCCTCGAACGCTTCGACGCCTCCGACAAAAACAAGAACGGCATCATCGATTCCGACGAAATCGACACTGCCTTCCAGCATCCGGGCAACCTCGCTGGCGGCGGGAACATCATTCAAGCCATTCGCGGCGGAGGAACCGGCGACGTCACCAAGACTCACGTCCTCTGGAACCTCGACCACAAGACCCCCTCCAACCTGTCCTCTCCCCTCCTCTACAACCACCGCCTCTACCTTGTGAAGAGCGGCGGCCTCAGCAGTTGCTATGATGCGAAATCCGGAAAAACGCTCTGGGAACGGACGCGCCTCGGCAATTTTGGCGACTACTACGCCTCGCCGGTGGCGGCGGGCGGTAAGGTCTACTTTGCCGGCCGCAATGGCTTCGTCGTTGTCCTGCAAGACGGCCCGGAACTGAAGCTGCTGGGCAAGAACGACGTGGGCGAAGAAATCATCGCCACCCCCGCCATCGCCGACGGACGCCTCTTCATCCGCAGCCGCGAAAGTCTTTTCTGCTTCTCCGACGAAACCCGCTGATCACCGCCCACACCGCCATGAGTCCGCTGATTCAAATCTTCCTCGCCCTCAGCCTGGCAAGCTTCGCGTTTGCCGCCTCCCCTGCTGCTCCGTCCGTCGCCGTGGTGATTGGCCCCAAAGCCCCTGCCCTTGAACGCCAGGCGGCCTCCGAACTGGTCGCCCAATTGCAAAACCTCTTCGGCGCTCAAACCGCAATTCTTTCTAACCGCCCGCCTTCCGAAGCTGCCCTGATTTTTCTCGGCAATCCCGAAACCAATCCCGGCATTACGGACGTCATGGGCAGCGCCTGGCCGAAACTGAGCGCGCAAGGACACCTGATCAAAAGCGTCCGTTTCCAAGACCGGGACGCTCTGGTGCTTGGCGGCGGCAGTCCCGTCGCCACGCGCTGGGCCGTCCACGAATTCGGCTACCGCTGCGGGATCCGTCACCTGTTGTTCGGTGATTTTCCACCTCTGATGAAGCCCGTGTTCTCTCTCGCCGGCTACAACGTCACCCTCGAACCACACTTGGCCATCCGCGCGTGGAGCGCGTTCAACGGCCAACCGTTTGGAGCCGAGGCCTGGCAGCTTCAGGATCACCAGCGCCTCCTGGCTCAACTCTCCAAACTGAAATTCACCCACGTAATCGTCCCCGCCAACCCCGTGCCGTTCCCGCCAATTCGCGTGGATGGCGATGCGCCCGGGCGGAAGGTTTTCGCCGGCGCGCGCCAGTTTGAGAACCCGACACTCAGTCCCGTGCTGCTCCGCCAGTTGACATCCCTCGCCGCAGACTACGGCATCACCGTCACCACCAACGCCAGCCTCGCCACCCGCGTCAACCCCGGACCCACCAACGCCTCCGTGTTGCCGCATTTCAATCTCGACGCCCTCGCCACCGAACTCCGTTCCCTTCCACCGGCTCCCCAACCCGGATTCAGCGCCCGCGTTCACTTTCCCGGCGACCTGAATGCCAGCCTGCATTTCCTCTCGCGCGCCGCCTTCCATCCAGGCCTCTCCGCCAGCCAATCCCTTACCGACCTCGCCACCCCAATCTGCGGGCCGGAAGTCGATGATCGCCTCGCCATAGGCTTCGCCGCCTCCGCCCGCGCCGCCGAACTGATCGACCGCAACGACCCGCTTTTGGGAGTGCCAGATGCCCGCATGATCGCCCGCCAAAGCGAAGCCAGGGAAGCCCAGTCCACCTGGATGTCCGAGGTGAAAGCCCTGTACACCCAGGCGATGAACGAGATGTACCGCGCCAACACCCGGGCGCGCGATGGAGCCCGCCCGTTCATTCTCTACCACGCCAAGCGCTTCGAGTTCGCACTCCATTTGGTCACCAGTCTCGAAGCTGTCCGCAAGGCCGGACAACTCCGCGCCCAAGGCCAGCAAGACGCCGCGGCCAAAGCCCTCGAACCCGCCATCGAAGCCATGTATAACGCACTGAATGCGCTTGCCGACGTCGCCCGCGATCCCAGCGACCGCGGCACCATCGCCGCCTTGAACGAACATGGCTACCGCCCCTTGCTGAAACTGCTCGAACTATACGAAAAGTAGGCCACCGCGACTTTCGCCTCCCCAACGCCTCAAGACCCCCGACGCCCAGGACATTCGTTGCCGGGATTGCTTTTACTCCGCCCGACCTTCCGCGAACTCTCCATCCACGCGGGGCACTTCAACATCACCCGCCAGAACCGATCAACGGATCAACGATTCTCCAACCGGAACATCGGCCGCAGCGGTGCCGCAGCGGCCGCGCGCAACCGGCCCTCGATGATCTGTTCCCGCGTCATCTCCACGGCCAACGCATCCCGGCCGTCCATCGCCTTCTGTTCTCCCTGCCGGGCGGCCAGCGTAAACCACTTGAAGGATTCGACCGCATCCACAGGCACCCCGTCGCCACGACGGTACATCACGCCCAGATTGAACTGGGCAGGTGCATATCCCTGATCCGCCGCCGCACGAATCCACTTCAGCGCAACCTCGAAGTCCTTTTTCACCCCCAATCCCTTGCTGTAAAGCCACCCCAGATTCGTCTGCGCTTCCGCGCTACCGCTTGTCGCGGCAGCGAGCCACCATTTATGAGCCTGTTCGTAGTCCTGCGGCACTCCGTTTCCCTGTGCGTACGCGGTCGCCAACCGGGACTGCGCATCCGGATGACCTTGCTCCGCCGCTTTGGCCAGCCAGCGAAGTCCCTCCGCCACATCCATCGCCACTCCCCGCCCCAGAAGCGTCAAAGTCCCCAGCTTGCACTGGGATTCGGGATCATTCAACTCGGCGGCTTTCCGATACCAACCCAGCGCCACCACTAGATCCGCCGGCACCCCCACGCCATTCTCATACATTGACCCCACATTGTGCATGGCATCCACATCCCCCCGTTCACTGGCTGCCAGATACCACTTGCGCGCCTCGTCGTAATTCTGCTTCAACGCGATGCCCGCTTCATACATCGCGCCGAGATTGAACATCGCCCCGGCATGCCCCCCTTCTGCCGCCCGGACCGTCCACTTCACCGCCTCGCTCGGATTCTTCGGCGCTCCCTGGCCGCTGTAATGCATCCATCCCACCTTGCTCTGCGCGTTCAGGTCTCCCTGCTCTGCCTTGATCTTCAACTCGACGAACTCCGGATCCAGCGCCGGTTGCACGCGATTGATCCCGCTGACGCGGACCGCCGCCGGCGCACCGGCTGCCGTCAGTTCCAGAAACACGGCATACAAGCCCACGATCAGGATGGTTGGAGCAATTGGCCTCATCAACTTTTCCGAACCATAGGTACAATCTCGCGTTCACGCAATCCGCCATCTGCCCCCACCCCACGGCCCCCGGACCGTCGCCGTGGAGAGTTGGTTCTCTGCATTTCCGCCCGCTCGCTCATGTGGAGGCCCCCACTCCAATCTCCTCCGCGGGCGGTGCCGACTTCGCCCGCGCCAGTTGCCCGCAAGCCGCGGCAATGTCTCCGCCAAGCGAGTACCGCGTGGTGACCTTGAAACCCCGGGCCCGCAGTTCGGCAGCAAACTCGGCCCGCCGCTCCGGACCTGTCCCGGCAAACTCCGATGCCACGCCGGTCGCATTGTACGGAATGAGGTTCACATGCACATCCAACCCCCGCAAAAAAGCTCCCAACTCCGCCAAATCCGCATCCGTGTCATTGATCCCCTCCAGCAACAAGTATTCGATCATCGGCAGCTTCCCCTGCACGGCCATCACCCCCTCCAGCGCCACTCGCAAAGCCGCGAGCGAATGCCGCCGCGCCACCGGCATCAACTGTTCCCGCACCTCTGCCCGCGCACTGTGCAAGCTCAACGCCAGACCCAGCCGCGGAAACCGCGTCGCACAACGCAACAGCGCGTCCGCAATCCCCACTGTGGAAACCAGCATCCGCCGCAAATCCAGATGCACCCCCTCCGGCGCGCTCAACTGTTCCAGCGCGCGATACAACTCCGCTTCGTTGTGAAACGGTTCCCCCATTCCCATGAACACAAGATTGCGGATCTGCCGCCCCTCCGGCCTGAGCAACTGGTTGGCCTGGATCACCTGGTCCGCCATTTCCGCCGCCGTCAGATTCCGGCTCAAACCCAGCCGCCCCGTCGCACAAAATGCACACGCGGCACCACATCCCGCCTGCGTTGAAAGACACAACGTCGTCCGACCCGTCGCGATCCGCAGGATGACCGTCTCAATCACCTGCCCGCCGCGCGTCCGGAACAGCAGCTTCGTCGCGCCATCCCGCTGCGAGTCTTGCCGCGCCTCCAGCGTCAGCCGATGCAAATCCACCTCGCCCGCAAACCGCGACGCCAGTTCCACCGGAATCTCTCGCAACGCCTCCTCGTCCGTCCCCTGCCGTTTGTGAAACACGGCGCGGAACCGCCGCAACCGATGCGGATCCATCCGCAACCGCCGCGCCAGCTTATCAAGCCCGGTGTGATCGTGGACACTGATCATGCGCCCGCACCCAACGCTGCACCGCCCAACGGCACTTCATGATAATCCAGCGCCCATTCCCGCATGAAACGAACCCGCGTCGGACGAATCCGATAAATGATCAACGCCGGATTATCCAGCGAACCGAGATACTGCCGCATCAACGGACTCGCGTCCCAGATCTCCTGCAGCAACGGCCGTTCCGTCACAATCTCCGCAAGCCCGGACAGGCGGACCTGGTCGTGATTGTCATCCAGATAACACAACTCCACCCGCGGATTTGCCGCAATTTCAAGGGTCTTGTGATACATCCGCAAATTGGCGACATACACCGTGAACCCGTCCGTGCGCACCGGCGACACCGGCCGCACGCGAGGATGCCCATCATCAACGGTGGCCAGGTGCGGAAACCGGTCCGCACGGATCACCGCCAGCGCCAGCGACTCGACTTCTTCCGGCAAGATAGGTTTGGCAACAGGTTTTGACATGCCTTGTTGATACCATCCCCCCTTCGCCAGTTGAACAATAATCCCCGGCCCACCGGCCAGATTTCCGCCAGTCCCGGCCGCACACCCGGCCTCTCCTTTCACTGTGACGACCCCGGGAGCTTCTCGCTCATCAACCGCTCGCCCGCCTCCAACTGCACGGCGTCTCCAAAGAGCAGCACTTCATCACCCGCTGCCAAAACCGTCTCCGGTCCGGGATTCAAACGCGTGTCCGCCCCCCGGCGCACCGCAATCACCGTCGCCCCGGTCTGACTCCGCAATGCAAGGTCTTTGATTGAGCGGCCGCTCGCCCGCGAGGCGACCGCCACGGTCACCGTGCGCAATTCAGCATCCTTGAACAACGGGGGCACCGGCTTCGCCGGCTCTTCGGTCTGTGGTTCGTGCGGTTCGTGCGGTCGTGCCAGCGTCTCCTGAATCGTCACCTGCGCCCGCGAGTAAATGCGCACCAGATAAGCCCGTAAATACAACGCCACACCGGTGACCAGGAATGCCAGTAGCACAAGAATCTTCCACGACGGCAGCAGCGGCGCGCTCAACACCAGCAGGAGCAGGCTTACGGCCACCACCCCCGCAAACAGAATCGTGTTCGACAAAAGCGCTCGCAACGCCGCTTTCTGCCGCGCACTGGCGGCCTCCCGGATCGCCAGTTCGGATAGCAACATCGCCAGCGCCTGCAGCTTTCGCAGGAACGCCACCACTACCGGCAGGCTCAGCAGCAGCGCCCCCAGGCAAAGCACCGTCTTCTTGCCCCCGGTCCATGACGGCAACTCCCGGAGCCACGGAAAATCCCACCGCTGTACAAACATCGCACCGATGAATACCCCGGCGATGATTGCCACGTTCACCAGCAACTGCAGCACGATCCGCCGGATGATCTTTCGCACCGGATCCACCGCCCGCTGTGCGCGCATCCGCTTCACCCACTCGAGGTAATGCGCCTGATAACTTCGCAGCGACGCCGGCGCCAGCCGGTCATGCCACGCGATCAACCGCGGGGAATGCTGGATAAGGTACGGCGTCAGCACCGTCGTCACCGCCGAAACTCCCACGGCAATCGGATACAAAAACGTGCTCGTCCCACCCACCGCCGAACCCAGGCCCGCGATGATGAACGAGAACTCCCCGATCTGCCCCAACCCCAGCCCCACCCGCAACGCCGTCCCCGGCTCGTAGCCCGCCAGAAAACATCCGAACGACACCGCCACCAGTTTCCCCACCACCAAAGCCACCACAATCACCAGCACCGCCCACCCGTGCTCCAGCAACACCGCCGGATCAATCAACATGCCGATTGCCACAAAAAAAACCGCGCTAAACATGTCTCGCAACGGCAGCAGCAACCGCTCGATCCGCCGAATTTCCTCCGACTCGGCGATGATTGCCCCCATGATGAACGCCCCCAGCGCCACGCTGAAACCCAGCTTCGCCGCCATCAGCGACATTCCAAAACACAATGCCAGCACCGTCACCAGCAACGTCTCGTCCTGCCGGAAACCCGCCACAAATCGCAACAACCCCGGCACCACCAGCAATCCCAGCACCACCGCCACGATCACGAACTCCAACATCCGCATCAGTAGCGGCAATACCGTTCCCCAGTCCAGCCCGCCTGTCTGCCCCACGCCCGGCAGGGACGCCACCAACAGCACCGCGATGATATCCTCCACAATCAAAATCCCGAAAATCGCCTGCGCGAACGGTTCCCGGCTCCGCCCCATGTCCGACAGCGTCTTCGCGATGATTGTCGTGGACGATATCATCAAGATCGCGCCCAGATACACGCAATCCATCGTCTGCCAGCCGAAAAACCGGCCGATCTCAAAGCCCGCCAGGAACAACAGCCCCGTTTCCAGCGGTGCCACGATAAATGCCGTCGGACCGATCAGCCGGATTTTGCGAAAATTGAACTCCAATCCCAACGCAAACAGCAGGAACACGACCCCCAGTTCCGCCAGCGTGTGCACGCTGTCCTGCGACTCCATCACCGGCCGGGGCAACATGTGCGGCCCAATCACCACTCCTGCCAGAATGTATCCCAGCACCACCGGCTGCTTAAAAAAACGGAAGGCCACCGTCACCAAACCGGCGACCAGCATCACCACCGCAAGATCTTGAAGAAAGGCAACGTTGTGCATCGGCAAACCCGCCCGATCACCTTCACCCGACCGAATGCCAAATCCAAGCACCGATCCCAAACCCCCGCCACCGCCCGCAAAGCCCTGCTCCCAAACCGCCCGGGACGCCGCCAACCCGCGCTCATTGTAACCCAAATGTCACCCGGCCCGCATTGCCACCCAGTGCGCCCCCTGTTATTAAGCCACCGTGGTGAAACAAAAGATTCTGATCGTTGACGACGAGCCCGATGTCGTTGAACTGGTTCAGTTCAACCTCAAGACCGCCGGCTTCCTCGTGGTGACCGCCGAGGACGGCCGGGAAGCCCTCCAGACCGCGCAATCCGCCCGCCCCGATCTGATCATCCTCGATGTGATGCTTCCCGAACTCGACGGCCTTGAGGTTTGCAAAATCTTGCGCCGCGACCCCGCCACCGCCGCCGTCCCCATCATCATGCTCACGGCCCGCGCAGAAGAGGTTGACCGCGTGCTCGGGCTGGAACTTGGCGCCGACGATTATCTGACCAAACCATTCAGCCCGCGCGAACTCGTCCTTCGCGTCAAGGGACTCCTCCGGCGCGGCGCCACCGCCGAACACAAATCCACTACCATCCAGATCGGCGACCTCCACATCGACCTCCCGATGCATCGGGTCCGCGTCGCCGGCAAGGAGATTTCCCTCACCGCGACCGAATTCAAGTTGCTGACCACCCTTGCCGAACGCCGCGGCCGCGTGCAGTCCCGCGAAACCCTGCTCCGCGATGTCTGGGGCTACGAAAGCATGATCGACACCCGCACCGTGGACACCCACATGCGCCGGCTCCGGGACAAAATTGGCAAAGCCGCTGACCTGCTCGACACCGTCCGCGGCGTTGGCTATCGGTTGGTCGAGACTTGATTCCGGCTGCCGAGCCCCCGAGCCTTCCGCCATGTTGTGGCCCGGCCTACTCACCCTGCTGTGCGCATTGCTCGGCGCATTGCTCTGGCACGCCCGCCGCCGGCTCAGCACCCTAGAAACGGAAATCGGCCGCGTCCGCCATAATCTCGAACTTGAATCCCGCCAGCACTCCCTCGCCCTTGCCCGCGAACAAGCCCAGCAGGCCGCCGTATTCGACAGCATGGTCGAGGGGGTCCTCGTGCTCGACCCCAAGCTCAAGGTGCGCCTCGTCAATCAACCCCTCGAACGTCTCCTCGGCCTTGCCCGCGACGTCCGCGGCTGCGCCATCATGGAGGCCTTCCGCATCCACGAATTGCAGGACGTCGTCAACCGCACCGGCACCGAGGGGCAGGTCAACGCCTTCGAGTTCTCACTCCTCGGCAACCCGGACCGCTCCATCGAAGTCAACTCCGCCCTCATCCTCGACCGCCAGAACCAATCGCAGGGCATGATCCTCGTCTTCCATGACCTTACCCGGTTGAAACAGCTCGAGAACACCCGCCGCGAATTCGTCGCCAACGTCAGTCACGAATTGCGCACTCCTCTCTCCCTCATCAAGGGTTGCGCGGAAACGCTGCTCGCAGGTGCCAAGGACGACCCCGCCGTCGCCACCCGCTTTCTCCAGACCATCGAGAAACATGCCGACCGCCTCAGCTTCCTGGTCGAAGACCTGCTCACGATTTCCAGACTGGAATCCGGCCAGGTCCGGCTGCAGCTCCACCGACTGGAACTCCGGACCGCCGCCCAGCGGGCCCTCAATGATCTTCAGGACAGGGCCCGGGAAAAGGGCGTGCAACTCATCAACGAAATCTCTGCCGACCTGCAAGTCCGCGCCGATCCCGAACGACTCCAGCAGATCTTCTGCAACCTCATCGACAACGCCATCAAGTACGGACACACCGGCAAGAGAATTGTCATCTCCGCCGCCACGGATTCACCCAGCCTTGTCGAGTGCTCCATTCGCGATTTCGGCCCCGGAATCCCCCCCCAATCGCTCGATCGGGTCTTCGAGCGATTCTACCGGATCGACCGCGCCCGCTCCCGCGATCAGGGCGGCACCGGTCTCGGTCTTGCCATCGTGAAACACCTTGTTCAGTCCCACGGCGGCCTTACTTGGGTGACCAGCGAGCTGGGTCAGGGAGCCGATTTCCGCTTTACGATCCCCGCCGCGACCGATGTGGAACAAAACTGATCCCCCCCGCCCACCGACACCGTAACGCCAGTAACACGCCACAACGCCACACACATGAGCGCAATGCGTCCCGCTCAGCAACATCCACCGGACGAAAACAAGCTATCCCAACCCCCGCGCGCAGCTGAGAAACACCACCCCGGCCGCGGGCTTGTCTGCTAGAATCGCCGCGAGGACCGCCTCGAAACCCGCTGCGGAAGCCCACCCGGCTTCAACCCAGCATACGCGTCCTTCTCTTCCTCCAGCATCTGCCGATCCGTGTGTCGCAGCAGTTTGGACCCAACCTTCATCAGCAATTTCGCCGACATCCGCATTCGCATGACCTCCCGCAGGAAACCGCTCTCGCGATTGCGAAAGGTAAAATTCTCCAACGCCCCCATGAACTCACGGTACGTTGTCGCCTCCGAAACCTCCCCGATCAACCGGAAATCGTGCTCCAGCGCATTACGACTGAAACAATACTGCAAACCAACGACTGGAATCGCCCAACCTTTCACACATCTAAAAAACAGGCTCCGAGCAAAGTTTTCCCGTCGCACTCCGAACGACTCACAATACAACTCCAAGAAACTTTTTCGCAGAACAGGAGCCCGTGGCTCCACCTCCGGCCGGGATACCGGACGCGGCGCCGGACGCGCGGTGGAATCAAATCCCTTGGGCTGCCGCCGGGTGACAGATCCGGCGGTCCCACGACCCTCCGCCGCACCCGAAGTGATCAACACACCACTCGGACCGCCATCAGACAAACCCGTTGCTTCCATCGAATGATTCGAACCCAGCTCACAACTCCGCGCAACAAACTCATGCGACCACCCGCCGCACGACCGCTGGCAGGCGGTCGCGAAATCGTCCGGTCTCGATGCCTTGAATTCGTACCACAAGTTGCGCGGTAGGCAAGCACCGATGCCCCTTCTTACCCTCATGCAAATCAGCCAACCACCCCATCCCCGCCCCGGATGCACGACCCACGCCGCGTCCAGCCAGCCCAACGTCCCGGGACCAGGCCGCTGGCCCACGACTCCAATTCACTTTACCGGAACCCACCCGCACCGCACGCAAGCTGCCGCTCCGCAAGATTCCTCCTTCACGCGCGCCCCTCAACCGAGGCTGTCTCAAACTCGCAAAACAAATTGCCAAACCCGTCATCACCGATGATCGTCCTCCGTCTGCGCGACCGATGAACATCAAGGTAAAAATCTGTGGCATCACCAACCAACTCGACGCCTCGGCTGCCGTCGCCGCAGGGGCCGACGCCCTCGGCTTCATGTTCTACGAGCCCAGCTCTCGCTACGTCACGACCGCCCAAGCCTCCGCCATCATCGCATCCCTGCCGCCCTTCGTGAGCAAAGTCGGCGTCTTCGTCAACGCCGCTGAGGACGCCGTCCGCCAGACCATCTCTGCCTGCGGTCTCGACACGCTCCAGTTCCATGGGGACGAAACACCCGACTTCTGCCGGCGCTTTGCCCCGCTCAAAGTCATCAAAGCCTTCCGGATCCAGGACCAAAACTCCCTCCAATCCCTCGAACATTTCTCCACCGACGCCTGGCTGCTGGACAGCTACTCCCCTCATCAAGTCGGAGGCACCGGCGTCGCCTTCAACTGGGATCTTGCCGCCCAGGCCCGCGAGGCCGGGCGGCCCATAATTCTGGCGGGCGGGCTCAACCCCGAAAACATCGCCGAAGCCATCCACCAAGTCTGGCCCTTCGCCGTGGACGTCTCCAGCGGAGTCGAATCCGCCCCGGGCCGCAAGGACCCCGAACTCATGCGCACCTTCATCGCCGCCGTCCGGGGCATTGAACTCGAACAATTCTGAATCTCCCGCCCGCCTCACTCACCCCGTCCCCCCGCGCCCCACCCCGCTTCCCCGCATTGCCTTTGCGCCAGACCATGGAATGATTTCCCCCGGCAACGACAACGCCTACGAACAGCATGAGCACCATCACCAGCCAGAATCTCCCCGACGCCAGCGGTCACTTCGGTCCCTACGGCGGCCGTTACGTGCCCGAAACCCTCATGCACCCGCTGCAAGAACTCGAAGCCGAGTACTTCCGCGCCCAGCAAGACCCCGCCTTCCAGCAGGAACTCAGCTACTACCTCCGCGAATTCTGCGGCCGCCCCACCCCGCTCTACCACGCCGAACGCCTCACCCGGCACCTCGGCGGCGCCAAGATTTATCTGAAACGCGAGGATCTCCTCCACACCGGAGCGCACAAAATCAACAACGCCCTTGGTCAGATCCTCCTCGCCCGACGCATGGGTAAAACGCGTATCATCGCCGAGACCGGTGCCGGCCAGCACGGCGTCGCCACCGCCACCGTCTCCGCCATGTTCGGCCTCGAATGCGTCATCTACATGGGTGCCGTCGATTGCGAACGGCAGGCCCTGAACGTCTTCCGCATGAAGATGCTCGGTGCCAAAGTCGTGCCCGTCTCCGCCGGGCAGAAAACCCTCAAGGAAGCCGTCAACGAAGCCATGCGCGACTGGGTCACCAACGTCCGCAGCACCCATTATATCCTCGGTACAGCATACGGCGCCCACCCTTACCCCGTCATGGTTCGCAACTTCCAGCGGGTCATCGGCGACGAAGCCCGCCGCCAAATCCTCGAACAGGAGGAACGCCTGCCCGACCTCCTCCTCGCCTGCGTTGGCGGCGGCTCCAACGCCATCGGCCTCTTCTATCCCTTTCTCAACGACCCCACCGTTCGCATGGTCGGCGTCGAAGCCGGTGGCGAAGGCATCCTGCCCGAAAAACATGCCGCCCGCTTCCATGGCGGCTCCCTCGGCGTCCTCCAAGGCACCCGCAGCTACATCCTGCAGGACGAATTCGGCCAGATTCAGCTCACCCACAGCGTCAGCGCCGGCCTCGACTACGCCGCCGTCGGCCCCGAGCACGCCTGGCTGAACGATCAAGGCCGCGTCCAATACGCCTACGCCACCGACACCGAAGCCCTCGATGCCTTCATGAAACTGGCCCGCCTCGAAGGCATCATCCCCGCCCTCGAATCCTCCCACGCCATCGCCGAGGTCATCAAACAGGCCCCGAAAATGTCTTCCGACCAGATCATCATCGTCAACCTCTCCGGCCGCGGCGACAAGGACGTGTCGCAGGTCGCCGCCCGCATCCAACTCTGACCAAAAAAAAATCCCCGCCTCAGGTGAGGCGGGGCAGCAAGTTCGCCATTGCAATCGGCACCGCCTACGCAAAGTCGTAAACCACCACCTTCTTGCAGTTCGGCTTGAACACCTTCTCGACGAACTCCACGTGCAGCGGATGCACCTGATAATCATCCTGCTGCTGCTTGTTCTCGAACACCAGATTCAGCGCCACCTGATAGCTCTGATCCACCACCGGTCGGTGGCTCCCCACCATCTTCCCAATGTGAAACATCTTCACGCCCGGAATCGGCACCAGATACTTCTTCGCTCCGTCGATCAACAAATCCGCCGCCTTCGGATTCGCCGGATCCGTCCAAAAAATAACAACGTGGGAAAACATAGTCTTGTGAATGCTGAATTTTGATTTCGCTGCCAACCGCCTTTTTGATCAGGGCTTTTTCGGAGCCGGTTTGGTTGCCTTGACCGCCGGTTTTTCTTCCACCTTCCCGTCATCCAAACTCAATCGCACCGCCTCCAGTTTGCCCCCCGCGCCTTTGCGCAATGAACCGCTCACCTTGCCACCCACCTTCAAATCCGCCGTGGTGGCATTCTTTTTGCCCAGAAAAAGACGGGTCTGCGACGTGATCTGGATCACTTGATCCTTCTGCCCCTTGGAACCATCCACCGTGATGGTCAGATTGTCCTTGTCGATCGCCACAATCTCCGCCTTTGCCAGCGACGTGGCCGATGCCACAGCCGAGGAAGACCCCGAACTGCGTTTCGCCGTGGCTGCCGATCCATCGACACACGCCAGCACGCCAACCATCAATGCCACCGCCAACCCCCCAACAAATGAAGTTTTCATAAAGTTGCCC
>CAZUUP010000058.1:0-16193 GCA_964623105.1 uncultured Akkermansia sp. | reverse complement strand
AAGCTGGGGCGCTCCACCGACGTGCCGGCGGAACATCAGAAGGCGCTGGGTAAATAGTTATGAGTCTTGCATCGCTTACCATGGCTTTCGGCAGGTCACTGTTTGGGCGCAGTTGCTTGGGGATCATTCTGGCATTGGCGCTGGTTGGGGTGGGTTCCGCGGGGGCGGCGGAGTCCCATGGCAAAGCTGGGGCGGCCGCAAAAGTTGTCAAAACTGAGGCTGGAGAGCACGACGATTGCTGCGGGGCCGGAGGACCGGTCTCCTTCGCCAAGCAGTTCGCCTATTCTTACCTCACGGCATTCATGTTCTTCCTGAGCCTCTGCTTGGGCGCGCTTTTTCTGGTGATCCTTCATCATCTGATGGACGCCAACTGGTCGGTGCCGATCCGGCGTTTTCTGGAGCATATTGCCTGTCTGCTGTTTCCATGGATGCTGATCCTGTTCATTCCGATTTTGCTGCTGGCCAAGAGTCAGATTTACCCATGGATGAATTTGGATCCACACGCAGACCACGCGTTGCACGTGAAGGTTGCCCTGTTCAATGAGAGTGCGTTTTACTTTGTTTCGGTTGCCTTGTTTTGCGCGTGGGGTTTTCTGGCGCATGGGTTGCGGCGCGCGTCGTTGGAGCAGGACAAGACTGGTGCGGCGAGTTGCACGATCCGGATGCGTCGCTATGCGGCCGGCGGCATTTTCGTGTTCGCCATCACCCTGACCCTGGCGGCGATCTACTGGATGAAATCGCTGCAGCATCAGTTCTTCTCGACGATGTATGGGGTGTATTATTTCGCCGGGAGTGTCTGGACCACCCTCGCCACCACTTATCTTCTGGCTTTGAAATTCAAGAAGGAGGGCCAGTTGAAGCATGTGCTCCGCGAGCGGCAGTTTCACGACATCGGCGTGCTCCTGTTTGCGTTCACGGTCTTTTACGCCTACATCCACTTTTCGCAGTATTTCCTGATCTGGAACGCGGGTGTCCCTGAGGAGACTTTCTGGTATGTGCTGCGGGAAAAGGGGACGTGGTGGTATGTGGGAATGCTGATCATCTTCGGACATTTCTTCCTGCCGTTTCTCGCCCTCCTGCGGATCGATGCCAAGATGAAGTTGTCGGTCATTGTGCCGGTGTGCATGTGGGCATGGGTCATGCATTATACCGACATGCAATTCAACATCATGCCCGTGATCCATCCGCATGGCATTGCAATTGGGTGGCAGGACGTGGTGTGTGTGGCGTTCATCGGGGCGGTTTTGTACAAGCTGTTCTTGAAGGCCTTTGCGAGTCATCCGCCGTATCCGCAGCGGGACCCGCGGATTGCGGAGACCATGGGAGTTTACGTGGAGATGCCCGCCCCGGGCGCGGCTACGCGCGGAGGTGCCAAGTGAAGGCTGCGTGCATCCTACTCAACAAGGGAGGTAACCTGTGACCAGTGAATCTCAGTCTGGCGGTTGTTGCAGTGCGAAGTGCCGTACAGCATGGGCTTATGGCATTGGAATTGCGGGATCGTTCCTGATTGTTCTGGTGTTGGTTCAGTTGATGGTTCGGTTCACCAAGCCGGAGCCGCTGGGAGAAAAGCGGGCCAAGGAAAGGGCAGATGCGTATCGCGAGTTAACCGCGGCGAATCGGGAAGCGGTGAGAACCTACGGTTGGGTGGACCAGTCGAAGGGCATTGTGCGGCTGCCGGTGGAGCGCGCGATGGAGTTGACCGTGCAACACTGGAAGACGCCTGCGGGCGGCCGCTCGAATCTGATTTCCCGGGTGATGGAAGCGACCAAGCCGGTCAGCTTTGAGTAGTCGCTGACTTATCTAATGAGCGGTTCCCCACTAACTGCCCAAGCCCACGCTGTTTCCGAACCGACGGCCTCGGTGGCGCAACCGGCTTCGTCGTCGGAGATTGACGCGTCGTGTCGTGGACCGCTGCTGTTGATGTATGGAAGCGGAGTGGTTTGGCTGGTTATCTCGAGTCTGTTTGGGCTGCTGGCCTCGCTGAAGCTGCACTCGGGAGATTTTCTGGTGGACTGTCCGTGGCTGACTTACGGGCGCCTGTATCCCGCGTTTACCAATTCGTTCTTGTACGGCTTTGCGATTCAAACGGGACTGGCGACGGCGGCATGGCTGGTTTGCAGGTTGGGGCGCTCGGCTCTGCAGGGGCCGGGGATTGCGCTGGTTGGGGCGGCGTTCTGGAATCTCGGGGTGACGGCCGGTGTCATTGCAATCCTTGGCGGAAACAACACTGGCTTCGAATGGCTGGAGTTTCCCCGCAACTCGGCTTTGCTGCTGTTTGCCTCCTATGCGGTGGTGGCGGTTCAGGTGTTGCTCACCTTTCATGCGAGGGCGGAACGACAGCTCTATCCGGCGCAATGGTATCTGGTGGTGGCGCTGTTTGTTTTTCCCTGGGCGTTTTCGGCCGCCGCGTATCTGTTGCTATGTCAGCCGGTGCGGGGCGTGGTGCAACTGGCGGTACACACGTGGTATGGGAGCAATCTGCTTCATCTGTTTCTGGTTCCTGTGGGCGTGGCGACCCTTTACTACTTCATCCCCAAGTTGATCGAGCGGACTTTGGATAGCGCGGTGCTGGCCCGTTTTGCTTTGGGGGCGTGGTTGCTGGTTGGGGGATGGGTCGGATTGACCGCAAGTTCACCTTTGCCAGCGTGGTTGGTCAGCCTGAGTCTGGTCGCGGGGACCTTGCTGTCGGTTCCGGTGTTAGCGACGGCGGTCAATCTGCATCGGACGATCAGTGGCGCCTATCGGAAGCTTGAGTTGTCGGGGCCGAATCGTTTCTTTGGTTTTTCGGCCGCGAGTCTGGTAATTGCCGGCGTGGTGACGGCGGTAATTTCGCTGCCTGAGGCCAACGAAAGCGTGCAATTTACGCATTTCATGACGGCGTTGCGGCGGTTGTGGCTTTACGCGTTTTTCTCCATGGGGGCCTTTGGCTCGATTTACTACGTTGTTCCCAAGCTGGTGGGGGTGGAGTGGCCGTCGAGAAGGTTGTTGGACGGGCATTTCTGGCTGGCGGTGCTCGGGACAGTTCCGACAATCGGGGTGGTGGCGGCGGGTGGATTCATTCAGGGCCATGAGATGGCCAAGTTGGGGGTGCCGTTCTCGGAGGTGATCAAACTAACGCTGCCGGCGTTGCGTTTCAGCACCTTGGGTGAGATTCTGCTTTTAGGGGCGCATGTGATGTTGCTGGCCAACATTTGCCTGATGTGCCGACAGCTAGTCACCGGTTTTTGCAAGAGCTGGTGCGGGGGTTGTTCGGAAGTTGCGAAGGCGGGAGGTGGACGATGAACCATGGTCCACTCTTGTTTCTGGCGGTGCTAAGCAGCATGGCGCTGTCGTGGTTTGGGTTTGTTTTTGGCCCTTACTGGCAAATGGGTGGCGGTCAACCGGTGGAGAACGTGGAGAACGGGCAGTTATACCCCTCTCCTCGCCCTGGGTTGGCGCAGCGAGGGGCGGAAGTGTATCGGGCGAACGGCTGTTATTACTGCCATAGCCAGCAGGTCAGTCAGGACGCGTCGGATTTTGATCTCAGTTTGACTGCGGTCGGGTCGAATTTGGCGGGGGTGGGGAGAGCGTTGCAGGAGATTCGGGCGGATTTGGCGCTGGCGTCTGCCAAAGATGCCTTGGGAAGGCTCCCGATGGATTTCAAGGGACTCGACCGGGCGATGGCGGAGCATTTCACCAACCAACTTGGCCAGGCGGGGGCGCAGTTTAAGGTCGTTGCCGTCCCGGCAACCGCGAAGGCGGACGACAAGCCGGCGCAAGGGTCTGATACTTATACGGTCGCGATCACGTCGGCGGGCAAGACCCCCGAGGCGGTGGCGATGGTGGCGATGCGGTTGCGGCCCTCGTTGGGAGCCAATCTGGCGGTTCCGGTCACCTTGGTGCGGGGGGTGGCGAAGGAGGAGTTGGACAATCTGAACAAAAAGCTTACGAGCGCGGGCGCGAAGACGCAGACGACCATGAATTTGCGCGGTGCGGACATGGACCGCGGGTGGGGTCGTCGTCGGTCGGTTGCCTTGGATTACCTGTATGACCAGACGGTGATGACGGGGTCCTACCGGATGGGGCCAGATTTGAGCAACATTGGGGATCGGCAGCATTCGCGAGTGTGGCATATGTCGCATCTGTATGCGCCGCGTCGACTGATGTCGGAGGAGACCGTTGCGGGGGTGGATTCGCTGATGCCCGCTTACCCGTATTTGTTCACCAAGCGCCCGCGGACTGCGGCGGGCGATCCGGGTTATCGCGACGCGATCCGTCTCCCCGGCGAGGATTTCGAAGTGGTGCCCACTCCGGATGGGGAGGCGCTCGTGGCTTATCTCCAGAGCCTGCGTTCCGGGGCAGGCGTGTATGAGGCGCCGGTACCCAAGGCGGTGGCGGCTCCGGCTGCACCTCCACCGGCGGCCGCGCCGAAGGCTGCGACAAACCCGCCCGAACCGGCCAAAACTGTCCCTGCTGCGAAATGAGTGCCGAATCGTCCAAGGCAGTTGCGAATCCTGCGCTTGCGGAGCCAAAAGCGGCGCGCGGGGTGGTGCCGATTTGGATCGTGGTGTTGCTGGCTGCGCTGATTTACCGGGGGTGCATGTCTTTCGAGTATGCTGGTGGTACTTTCAGCGACAAGGTTTACGGGCCATACGCCTCGGAGCGGGATTTGCAGGCTTTTCTCGTGAAATCTCCGGAGGAAGAGCGGTTTCTGCTTGGCAAGAAGGTTTACGCGGAAAGTTGCTCGGGTTGCCACCAAAACAACGGCCTCGGGGTGGCCGGTCAGTTTCCGCCGCTCGCGGGTTCGGAATGGGTGATGGCGGAGGGTTCCGGCCGCATTGTGCGGCTGATCCTGAATGGCATTGGTGGTCCGATCAAGGTCAAGGGCACCGATTACAACAACCAGATGCCTCCGTGGCGTGATGTGTTGAATGATGACAAGGTCGCGGCGGTGGTCACATACATCCGGCAAAATCGGGAATGGGGCAACAGTCTGTCGGGGGTGACTCCGGAGCAGGTGGCGGCGATTCGCAAGAAGGTTGCCGACAAGGCGGATCCGTGGCAGGCGGCTGATTTGGAGAAGCTCGGCGTCAACGACTAGTTTCGATTCCCAGCGGGTCAAGCTTCCGCTGGTTTCAGTGCCGGAATTCCAAGAGGCAGGTGGGTGCATTACGAGTTCGACTTTGGGCCGCCCTTCCTGCATTTTCAAAACGATGACCAAGTCCTCCAAAGCTGTGCGTCCGTTGGTCGGTATCATTATGGGCAGTCAGTCCGACTGGGAGACGATGCAGCATGCCGCGGCGCAACTGACCGATTTGGGAGTGCCGTTCGAGACCCGGGTGGTGTCGGCACATCGTACTCCGGAGTTGCTGTTTGACTATGCGGGGACTGCCGCATCCCGGGGGATCGAGGTAATCATTGCCGGTGCTGGTGGCGCAGCGCATCTGCCCGGAATGACGGCGTCCCGGACTGCGCTGCCGGTGCTGGGGGTGCCGGTGGAATCGAAGGCGTTGCATGGGATGGATTCGCTGCTTTCGATAGTTCAGATGCCGGGAGGGGTGCCGGTGGGAACGCTGGCGATCGGGAAGGCGGGGGCGATCAACGCGGCGTTGCTGGCGACGACAATTTTGGGGGGAAAGTATCCGAAGTTTCGGCGGGCGTACGAAGGTTTTCGCCTGCGGCAGACAGCCGCGGTGCTCGAACACGGGGATCCGGCTTTGAAGCGAGGGTAGGCCCGGCCAGTTCCGATTTTGGCCGCGCCGGGTGCTACTTCTTCTTTTTGCGATCGCCACCGAGGTAAACCCGATCGGCAGTCTGGCTGGGTCCGGAGGTGGCGCCAGTTTTGAGGTCGAGCTTTGCGGTGCTGTCGCCAAGTCGCGGGGTCGGCACGTTCATGCGGTCGAGCAGCGCGAGGAAGAGGTTGGCGGCCGGGGTTTCCTTCTCGAATTCGATGTGACGCCCGGTCGGGATGGTGCCGGCGCCGCGTCCGGCCAGGAGGAGGGGGAGGTCGTGATGGGCGTGGGCATTGCCGTCGGCGATGGCGCCGCCATAGACGATCATGCAATTGTCGAGGAGGGTGCCTTCGCCTTCCTTGACGGACTTGAGCTTGTTGAGGAAGTAGGCGAACTGCTGCATGTGGAGCGTGTTAATTTTGGCGATTTTTTGCAGCTTCGTTTCGTCGCGTCCGTGGTGCGAGAGGTCGTGATGGCCCTCGGAAACACCGATCGAGGGGTAGGGCCGGTTGCTGCCGTCGTGGGCGGAGAGCAGGGTGGCGATGCGGGTGGTATCGGTCTGGAATGCCACGGTCATCAGATCGTACATCAGTCGCACGTGCGGCTCGAAGTCTTTGGGAATGCCGGTGGGTGCCTTGAGGTCGGGCAGGGTGGAGGCGAACTTTTCGGTTTGCTCGATGCGTTGTTCAAGTTCGCGGACTGAGGTGAGGTATTCGTCGAGTTTTCGTTGGTCGGTGTAACCCAGATTTGCTTTGAGGCGGCGGGCGTCTTCCATGACGAAGTCGAGAACGCTCTTCTGGTAGTTCTGCCGTTTGGCGCGGGCTTCGGTGGATTCTTGGCTGGTTTTGCCGGCGAACAGGCGTTCGAAGACCAGCCGGGGATCGACCTCGGGACTCATGGGCATCGAGTCCGAGCGCCAGGCCAGGTTGAACTGGTAGGCGCAGCTGTAGCCGGAATCGCATGAACCGGCGGTGCGGGCGCGGTCGCAACTGAGTTCCAGGGACGGAAAACGGGTGAGGTGGCCGACTTTTTGGGCGGCGACTTGATCGACGGAAATCCCGGCTTTGATGTCCGCTCCCGCGGTCTTGCGGGCCTGGCAGCCGGTGAGGAAGGTGGCGTTGGCGCGGGCGTGATCGCCGGCGCCGTCGCCGTTGGCGCGGGCTTTGACGTGGGCCAGACCGCTCAAGACAAGGAAGTCGTCCTTGTGATCTTTCAACGGCTGGAGGATGGGGGACAGTTCGTAGTCGCGCCCGAGCGTCTTGGGCGTCCAATCTGTCATGTTTGCGCCGTTGGGAATGTAAACAAATGCCATGCGTTTCACGGGGCCGGATGGGGTGCCGGGCACGGCGAGGACCGGGGCGGGAAGCATGGCCTCGAGGGCGGGAAGTGCGACCAAGGTGCCGAGCCCGCGCAGAAAAGTGCGACGGGGAAGTTGCCACGATTTGTTCATAGACGGAGGTGTGATTTCTGGGGGGAATGTAGTGTTGCCACGTGCCGAACACAACGGCGATTTGTGCAGCCGGGGGTGTTGTTGAATTGACCGGGTCGGCCCAAGGAGGCCGTTGGATCGGCTGGGCGGGAGTCGTCGTCAACGCGGTTGAAGCGTCTTGCCACGGGCGGGTTGCAGCGATGTGTGAATGCCCGCTCGGTCGCGTTTGGATTGAGGGAGGCGGCGGGGAGGCTCCGCTGCGACCTGGGTCATGGCAGGACCTGCACCCGGTAGAAGCGGATTTCGTCGGTTGCCCCCGCGTCGTGGAACGAGGAATGGATTGCGGTGGCGGTCACGGGCAGGCCGATGCGGGTCCAAGGGCCGGGGCCAAAGTCGGACTTGGTGAAGATTTGGTAGCGCTTCCCGGGGCAACTGCGCCACTCGACGGTCGTGCCGGCGGCGTTCTGGATGACGCGATCGATGGCGAAGAAGGAGGCGCGGTTGACGGGATCGGTGCCGGCGATCTGTTCGCCGACGTTGTTGATGCCATCGCCGTCGGGATCGGCTTCGGGGGCGGCCTCGGGGGCGGTGAAGTTGGCGAAATGGCGGCGTTGAAAGCGGTCGTCAAGTCCGTCGAAATTGCAGTCGGGAACGGGCGGCAGGATTTTCACGAAGCCGTTGGCGTAGGCGAGTTGGGTGCCCTGTTGGATGACGAAGCTGCGCAGGCCGGGGGTGGCGTTGGAGGCGACGGAAACGTTGAGCAGCAGGCCGCGCAGGAAAAGGCCGTTGCCGAAATCAAGCGCGGGTTGTGGCTGGGTGGATCCGAGCGTCAGTCCATCGCCGGTGATGGCCAAGCTGACGTTGGTGAGCGGAAGATCGGGGGAATAGACGCCGATGATCAAGTTGCTTTGCCCGGGGTGGAGCAGCGCGGGCAGCGGGCTGAGGGAGGTGGATTGGCCGTAGGGTGCGGGTTGGCGGATGTAGGTGATGCGGAAGGCTGGTGGGCCGCTGGTGACTGCAAGATCGAGGGAGTTGGTCTGGCCTACGGCGACTGTGACCGGCTGGTTGTGTGTCGGCAGGAAGCTGGTGGCGGCCCGGTAGAAGGCGTCGCCGATGTCGGCGCCGCGAATCAGCGCTTGCGGGGCGAGGTCGGGATCGAGCGGCCACGCGCGAATCTGGTGGGTGCCGGGTGGCAGCGTGTGGAAGGAAAAGCGGCCGCCGGTCCCGGCGAGGGTGGCCCCGAGGAGATTTCCGGCGGAGTCCTCGAGGCTGACGGCGGCGCCGTACAGGCCCGCGCCATTCATGAGCACGCGACCGGTCAGGTGCCCGCAGTTGTGTGCGTTGATGGCGGCGCCGTAGGCCGTGCGCGCGAAGGCCGTTTCGTCGGGCGAGAGGCCGTGGCGTGCGTCCACGCCGGTGCCGCCGAGCGGGGACATGGTGGTGCCGCCGATGGGGGCGTGATCGAGTCCGAGCAGGTGGCCGATTTCGTGCAGGAGGGTGGTTTCGGCGAAAAAGGCCGGGTTCTGCGGATCGTTGAAATCGGTGAACCAGTTGCGCTCGAACCCGTTCAGGACGATGTCGGCTCCCAGCACGGTGCCGTCGGCCTTGGCGCTGGTGACGGTGAGGCCGAGGAGTCCCCGGAGGCTGATGGTGCCGCGATTGAGCAGGGCGGGAGTTTTGGCCCAATAGACGATGTTGGTGCCATCATCGGGATCAATGAGATCCGGGGCGTAAGGAACCGGTTCGCCCTCCTCGAAGCGCAGGGAGGTGCCGGGCACGCTCTGCCATTGCCCGAAGGCGGCGCGGATGGCGTTCTGTCTGGCGATGGCATCGGGAGCGGGATTGCGGTCGGTGGCGAGGTGAAACCGGATGACATGGCCTGGAGCGGTCGGGAGGGAGGTTGGCTCTGGACTGCCGGCGGGCTGGAGCCGTTTGGTGGCTGGCCAATGCAACGGGGCACCGGTTTGCGGGTCGGTGGCGACCACGAAAGCATTGCCGCGGTTGACGGTCAGCAGACCCAAAGTCAATGCGATCACCGCCAATCGCAAGGTGACGCGGGCGAGGGCGAGTTGGGGGCAGCGCCGCGTGAGCGCGCCTGGATGCCTACCGGCGGCGCACGGGGTGTTCATGGTTTCGTCGAGGCGACGAGGTGCTTGAGTTGGCGCAGGCTCAGTGGCTGGGGTGGCCCGCTGGCGGGGGGCATTAATTGGGGCGAGGCGGTGAGGGAGCGGCGAAGGGGGGTAATCGCGAGCGTCCCGGCGGGTGCGGGAACGCTGCTGGTGGCCAGCCAGTCGGGGGAACCGGGTGGGCGGCTGAGTGAGAACTTGCCGTGGGCCAGGCCGAGGGTGACGCCTTCGCCGGCGTGATTGAGGGCAAGGAAGGCAACAACTTTTTCGCCGATGCGGTACTCGGGTTGTCCGGTCACGAACTGACGCTGATCGCCGAGCGTACCGCCGGCTTGGATCACGGTGAGCTTTTCGGCGGCCGGGCCTTTCCAAACTTCGGAAACGGCGAGTTCGATCCGGGTGGTGAGGCGTCCGCGCGAGTCGCGGTCGCAGGTGCGGCTGACAACTTCGCCCTGGAGGATGACGTCGGCAGCGCGGGTCAACTCATCGACCGGGAGCGGCAAGAACTGGGTGGCGAATCCCGTAGAGAGACACCACACCCCCCAGAACACAAGAGTCAGACGAAGCACCGAAGAAGGTATCATTTATCCGCCGGAGTCGCAAAAAATTTGTGACGGAAATCGGGGGAAACGCCGTGAGCTGGCGGAAATTTCGGGTGCCGCTGCATCTCCGCAGAACAAGCGCCGGTGGTTGGCAAAGGTGCGTTTTCCGTCGCCAGGGACGGGTCGCGGGCCTGGCTGGCCGTCCTCGGACCGCCGTCGCCCGGACGGGTACCACGGACGCACGGTGGCGTGGTGAGGACGCCGCGCCTCACCCATCGCGGGTCCAAGATTTCAAAGTACGAAATTCCAAATTTTGCCGGCCCGGAGCCCGTCAGAAATGCCTTACGCCGGTGATACCGAAACGAATTTGATCAACGTCATGGACATTTCCCGTCGCCAGTTTCTTGCCGCCACGACCGCTGTTGCCTGCGCCGAGTGCGGCGGGCTTTTCGCCCAGACGGCGGCGGCGGTGGAGCCGGTCATCGACATCCATCAGCACACGGAGTACCACGGGCGGACGGATGAGGCGATGCTGACGCATCAGCGTGCCATGGGGGTGACGACGACCATTCTCCTGCCGGCGGGGCGGCCGGTGGACCGGCCTTCGACGCACAACGGCAAATCAAACGGCCTGGCGGCCAAATGTGGCGGGAACGAGACGGTGATCGCCTACGCCAAGAAACATCCGGGGGAATTTGTCTTTGGCGCGAACGAGGTCGCGGACCTGCCGGAGGCGCGGAAGGAGATCGAGAAGTATCTGAAGCTGGGGGCGAAGATCATCGGGGAGCAAAAGTTCGGGATCGAATGTGATTCCGAATACGTGCAGGAGATCGCGCGGCTGGCGCAGGATTACGACGTGCCGGTGCTGCTGCATTTCCAGCACAACACCTACAACCTGGGTTTCGAGCGGTTTCACAAGGTGTTGGAGAAGTTCCCCAAGGTGAATTTCATCGGCCATGCCCAGGCGTGGTGGGGGAACATCGACAAGAATCATGATCCGAAGCAGAACTACCCGTTGGGCAAGGTCACTCCGGGCGGGATCACGGACCGGTACCTGACGGATTATCCGAACATGTATGGCGACCTGTCCGCCGGGTCCGGGTTGAACGCGCTGAATCGGGACGAGGAGCACACGCGGGCGTTTCTGGAGCGGCATCAAAACAAGTTGCTGTACGGGAGCGATTGCGCCGACGCGGTGGGCCGCGGGCCGGGCTGTTCCGGCGGGCGAACGCTGGCGGTGATCCGGCGCCTGGCGGCCAACCGACAGGTGGAGCGAAAGCTGTTGTACGAGAACTCGAAGCGGTTGTTCAAGTTGGGGTAGGAGGAAGGCCGGTTTCAACAGGAGGTTCCGAGCTGGGATGGCGGAGTGCGGATGACGCAGTGCGGGCGGGGGATGGTTTGAAATTGATTACCTGTTGCATGGAACAGGCACGCCAGTATTATCCCCGGCGTTCAAAAAATCGCGATGCGACAAGTAGCAGCCATAGCCCTCAATGCGTTCATGGAACTGGTTCGACAACCGGTTTTCTTGCTGCTGATGAGCGCGTCGGCGAGTTTCACGATCTTTCTGGCGGCGGTGCCGTATTTTGGGTTCGGCGATGATCCGAAGCTGGTGAAGGACAGCGCGCTGGCGATCATGCTGTTGTCGGGACTGTTTGGTGCGGTGATCAGCGCCTCGGCGTCGGTGGCGCATGAGATTCGGACGGGGACGGCGCTGGCAGTGTTGTCCAAGCCGGTGGGGCGGGCGCAGTTTTTGCTGGCGAAGTATCTTGGGTTGGCGGCGGCGCTGCTGTTGCTGACTTACGTGAACCTGATTGCGACCTTGCTGGCGAGCCGGATGGCGTTTGACGCTTATGGGGATGCGGATTTGATCGGGCTGGCGATCTTTTTCGGGGGACTGGTGCTGGCGTATGGGCTGGCCGGTTTTACCAATTATTTCCTCCGCCGGACGTTCATGTCGGACGCGGTAGTTTTCACGGTGGTGATGCTGACGGTGGCCTTTGTGGTGATCAACTGCTTTGACAAGGAGGGGAAGTGGCAGGCGTTTGCGCAGGGGGTGGACTGGCGCCTGGTCCCGGTGTCGATCCTGATCTTGTTTGCCCTGTGGATTCTGGCGGCACTGGCGCTGGCGTGTTCGACGCGGTTTGAGATTGTGACGACGTTGACGGTGTGTTCGGCACTGTTTTTGCTAGGGTTGATGTCCGACTACCTTTTCGGGCGGAGTGCGGAAGCGGGATCGTGGTGGGCAGCGGCGTGTTATGCAGTGATTCCGAACTGGCAGTTGTTCTGGCTGGCCGACGCGCTGGAGCCGGGCAAAGACATCCCGTGGATGTACGTGGTGCGGGCCGGGGGATACCTGGCGGCGTATCTGGTGGCGGCCCTGGCGCTGGCGTTGGTTTTGTTTGAAGATCGAGAGTTGAAATAGCATGGATCGCAACATCCAGAGAAACGGATTGATCAACCTGCTGCTGCTGGTGGGGGCGAGCGTCGGGTGTGTGCTCGTGGCGCAACTGGCGGGCTCGCACACGGGGGAGATGACGGTGATCTTCCTTGGGTTGTCGGTGTTGACGGCGGGGGTGAGTTATTTCCAGATGCGGCTGGAGAACAGCGAACGCCTGGAAAAGCTCGAGTTTGACGAGCTGAAAAAGGCCAAGTCGAGCGCGGCGATGTTTGAGTCCCAAGAGGGGGAGGTGTTTCCAGCGGAGCGCGCGCGGATGCAGTTTGAGAAGTGGTTGGTGCCAATTTTCTCGGTGATGCTGGCGGGGTTGCAGGCAGGGGCGGCGTACTGGATGTGGGAGCGGTTTGCGAAGGCGCAGACGCCGGCGATACGGCTGCCGGAAGTGGCGATGTCGATGTACGGGTTGTTTGCCATCGTGCAGTTTCTGCTGGGGAAATACTCGGCGGGGATTGCGCGGTTGGAAGCGCAGCGGTTGCTGCGGCCGGGGGCGAACAGCCTGTTGCTGGGGGCTTACCTGTGCTTTTTGTCCACGGGTGCGATTGCGGCCGGGTTGCTGGGATTCCCCAAAATCGACAATTATGTGGCGCTGGTGTTGTGCGTGTTGCTCACGCTTGTTGCGCTGGAAACACTCGTCGGGCTGGTGCTGGAGATTTACCGGCCGCGGGTGCGGGGGAAGGCGGTGCGAATTCTTTACGAGAGCCGGCTCGTAGGTTTGTTGAGCCAGCCGGAAAGCCTGTTCACGACGGCGGCGCAGGCGCTGGATTATCAGTTTGGGTTCAAAGTCTCGGAGACGTGGTTTTATCAGTTTTTGGAAAAGGCGTTTGGGTGGATCTTTCTGGTGCAGCTGGGGGCGCTGTGGATTTCGACGGCGCTGGTCATTTTGGAGCCTTCCGAGCAGGCGTTGCTGGAGCGGTTTGGGCAGAGTGTGGGGGGGCGGGAGGTGCTGCAGCCCGGGTTGCACCTGAAGTTTCCGTGGCCAATTGACAAGGTACACCGGTACAGCACCGAGGCGATTCAGAGTTTTCAGATCGGTTTTGTCCCGGATCCGACGAAGGAGAAGGAGAAGACGGTGCTGTGGACGGTGGCGCACTACAAGGAGGAGTTCAACATGCTGGTGGCCAGCCGGGAGCAGGTGGACGGGGCGGTGACCAATTCGACGGATCGCTTGCAGTCGGTGCCGGTGAACCTGCTGACGGTGAGCATTCCAGTGCAGTATCAGATCAAGGACGTGCGGGCGTGGGCTTATAATTTTCAAAATGCGCCGGCGATGCTTGAGAAAATTGCGACGCGCGAGGTGGTTCGCTATCTGGTGGGGGTGGACATCAATGAAGTGATGTCCAGCGGCCGCGCGTCGGCGGCCGAGGCGTTGCGGGACCGGATTCAGAAGGCGGCCGACGAACCGACGCACAATCTGGGAGTGAAGATCGTCTATGTCGGGGTGCAGGACATTCATCCGCCGGTGAATGTGGCGCCGGCCTACGAGTCCGTGATTGGCGCCATGCAGGAGAAGGAGGCGCGGATGCTGGTGGCCGAGGGGGATCGCGACAAAACCAACACGCTGACGCGGGCCGAGGCGATTCGGAAGGTGCGCGAGGCCGAGGCGGACAAGATCTGGCGGGTGACGTCGGCCAAGGCGCGGTCCGAGCAGTTCAAGGATCAGTTGGTGGCGTTTGGAAAATCTCCCACCGTCTATCCGCAGCGGGTGTACCTCCACACGTTCGCGCGCGCGGCTGCGGGCACGCGCAAATACATTGTCGGTCCCACCAACTCCCACGAAGTATTTCAGCTCAATCTGGAACAGAAGGTGCGCGACGACATCACGGACATCGTGATTCCGCCTGCGAAGCCGAAGTAAAACTTTACCGCCATGAACCGAAGCCAACTCAATTTTCTCGTCGGTGCCGTGCTGTTGCTCATTTTTGCCATGATGCTCTTTGCGTATCAGGTGCGGCGCACGGAGACGGCGCTGGTGACGACGTTCGGCAAGCCGACGACCACGCGCACTGATCCGGGGCTGTATTGGAAGTGGCCGTGGCCGATTCAGAAGGTGCAGAAGTTCGACAACCGCATCCAGAACTTCGAGGGACGATTCGAGGAGACGCTGACCCAGGATGGCAAGAACCTGATGGTGCTGGTGTATGCGGGCTGGAAGATCAGCAGCCCGGAGATGTTCCGGAAGAGTTTCAATGATTCCGTGACCGATGCGGAGAAGCGGCTGGAGGATCTGATCCGCAGCGAGAAGGGCGCGGTTGTGGGTACGCATCCGTTTTCGGATTTCATTTCGCCAGATGAGAAGAAGCTGAAGTTTGTCGAAATCGAGAGCCAAATCCTTGACCGGGTGCGCAAGCCGGCGGCTGAGAAGTACGGGATTGATATTGTGTTCCTGCACATCAAGAAGCTGGGGTTGCCCGAGAGCATCACGGAGAAGGTCTTCGAGCGGATGAAGGCCGAGCGGCAGAAATTTGTGGACAAGCTCAAGGCCGAGGGCGAGGGGCGGGCCATTGACATCCGATCCGAGGCGGACAGCGAGCGGATCAAGACGCTGGCGCAGGCGGAGGCGCGGGTGATCGAGTTGCGCGGTTCGGCGGAGGCGGAGGCGGCGAAGTATTATGAGATCATGGAGAAGAATCCCGAGCTGGCGATTTTCCTCCAGAAGCTGACGACGCTGGAGCAGACCTTGAAGGAACGCTCGACACTGATCCTGGACGAACGCACGCCGCCGTTTGACCTGCTCAAGGGCGGGGCCCGGCCGATGGACAAGAAGTAAGGCTCGTATGGGCAAAGAGCATACTCACGACCACGACCACGATCATGCGCACGACCATGATCATCATCATGATCACAGCCACGGGCACTCCCATGATCATGATGAGGGTGGGCAACCTTTGAAAGGACAGCGGGCTCAGGGCGGGAGCGCGCCGGCTCCCGACGCGGACCCGATGATCGAGGACGCCGGATCGCGGGCGCTGGCGGAGGCGCTGTCCAGCAGCTTTGCGATTGTCAAGGTGGTCATGGTGGTGTTGCTGCTGCTGTTCCTGGGCTCGGGCATATTCACGGTGCAGCCGCAGGAAAAGGCCATCAAACTGCGGTTTGGCCGGCCGGTGGGAAGCGGGGAAAAGGCGTTGCTGAATCCGGGGTTGCAGTGGGCGTTTCCGTATCCGATCGACGAAATCGTGAAGATTCCGGTGGGCAAGATCCACACGGTGGATTCGACCGTGGGCTGGTATGGGGTGCGGCCGGAGCAGGAGTTGGCGGGCACGGAGCCGCCGCCGGGCAATTCGCTCAATCCGGCCAATGACGGATTCACGCTGACGGCTGACGGAAACATCATCCACGTCCGGGCGACGGTGGGATACCGGATCACGGAGCCGGAGGCGCATGTCTTCAATTTTATCAGCGTGTCGAACCTGGTGCAGAACGCGTTGAACAACGCGTTGTTTTATGCGACGGCGCATTTCCCGGTGGACCGGGCGTTGCGGCTGGATGTTACGGGTTTCAAGGAGCGTATCGAGGCGCGCACGCGGGAGTTGGTGAACAAGCAGGGGCTCGGGGTTTCCATCGAGTCGTTAACGCTGAAGATGGCGCCGCCCCGGCAGGTGAAGCAGGCGTTTGACGAGGTGATCGCGGCGGAGCAGGAGCTGAGCAAGTCGATCAACGCTGCGCGGGGTTACGCGAACGAGGTTTTGAGCAAGGCCAATGGTGAATCCAACGCGGTGGTCAACGCGGGGCTGGCGGAGCGGTCGCGGCTGCTGCAGACGGTGACGGCCGATGCGCAGTCTTTCACCAAGCAGCTGGCGTCGTTCGAGAAGGACAAGAGTTTGTTCACGCAGCGGCGCCTGACGGAGACGTTGGAGCGGGTGATGACCAATGCCGACGACAAGTGGTTTCTGCCCGCGCGGGCCGAGGGGCAGCCGCGGGAGTTGGGAA
>CAZUUP010000057.1:0-16483 GCA_964623105.1 uncultured Akkermansia sp. | reverse complement strand
GTCGGAGCGGCGCTTTTCAGACTGGGCGAGATAGTAGTCGAAATAGGAATCGTAGCCGAGCGGGCGTTTGCCGTCGGGCCGGCCCTCGGCGTTCATCTGGAGGATGCCGAGGTCGATGCGCATCTGGATCTTGGTGGTTCCATCCCGGCCCTTGATCCGGCGGGTGAGAACCTGCCCCGGGGTGTAGTCCCACCGGGTGAGCAGGTGCGAGAGATCGAGATTCATTTTTTCGCAATATGGACGGCGGTCATGGACGCGTCAACACCGGTAACTTGCGCGCCATTGCCAAGAGATTGGGCCGCGAGGCAGATCGTTGGGGAGCGGTGCGGAAGCGGTTTATTTCAGGCTGGAGAGATACTCGACGAGGTCGCGCAGGTCCCGCTTGGAAAGGATGTTGGCCAGCTCGGCGACCATTGCGGACATGCCTTTTTCGCGTTTCTGGATGTCGGCCTTTTTGACCTTGATGATGCCGTCCTCGGGGGAATTGATGACGAGTTCGGCGGCGTTCTCGCTCTTGGCAACACCGGCGAAACTCCGTCCGTCCTTGAGAACCACGAGGACGCTGTCGAAGCCCGGCGCGATGGCGGCGTTGGGATCGACGATGGAATCGAGGAGATACTTGCGATTCTGTTTGGCCCCAATGCCGTCGAGCACGGGGCCGACTTCGCCGCCTTCCTCGCCCACCTTGTGGCAGCGGACGCAGGAGGCTTCGGCGCGTTCAAAGAAGATTTTGCGACCTTCGGCTGCGTTGCCCCCGGAGAGGCATTCGCGGAAGCCGGCGCTGATGGGCTTCTTGGGGCGGGCGGCTTCGAAACGGGCGAGCCGCTCCTTGATGGCGGGGGCCGTACGCTTTGCACCGGCCTCGAGGACTTCGAGTTCGAGTTCGGGGGCCAGTTTGCCGGCGAGGAGCTGGTCGAGATAACTGGTGACGATGGCATCGGCGTCGGTGCCGGGAAGGCCGCCGAGGGTGGCGAGGGCGTTTTGCTTTTCTCCGAGCGAGCCGCGTTCAAGGAGGGTTTTCAACTGTGCGGTGGCGTTGTCGGGTTTGAGTGAGGCTTGGAGACGGGCGGCTTCCTTGCGGACGGCTTCGCTCTTGTCCTGTTGCGCCAGCTTGACAGCTTCGGCGAGGCGGGAATCCGATCGGGCACCCAGCGCCTTGAGTGCTTCCAAGCGGACATCGGGCGCGGTCTTGGGATTGCCAAGGACGGCGAGGAAGTCGAGTCCCGGGGCATCGATTTTCAGGCGCGAGGCGACGCGGATGGCGGCGGCGGGAATGGCGGGGGAAGCGGATTTCAGCAGCGTGCCGAGGATGGGAGTGGCGGCGGCGGACGCACCGGCGGGGTCGCGGGCGGGCAGGGGGCGGTAAAGTCCGGTGATGCGGTCAACCTTTGGGGGCTCGGCCCAGTCGCCCAGAAACTGGAGGGCCTCGATGATGCGGGCTTCCGGGGTCTTGGTGTCGGCGGCCAGGGCGGCCAGGGCGGTGGCGGCGGCGGGCGTGCCGAGGCGGAAGTTGGCGTTGAGGACCCGGCGAAGAATGGCGTCGCGGGGGCCGGGCCGCTCGGCGGTGCCCTCCGGGTGGGCCAGCAATTGCGCCGGTCGGGCGGCGAGGGCGGCCAGTTCGGGAAGGGCGGAGTCGATTGACTCGTCGTTGATGGCGCGGGCGGCTTCGGCGACGACGAGCGGATCGGCGTCCGCAAGGAATTTCGCGACGGCCGGATTCCGCAGGCGGCGGAGGGCGACGACGGCTCCGAGGCGGGCGGCGGTGGAGGAGTCGGACGTCGCTGCAGTGAGTGCGGTTACGTCGCCCGCACCGGCGAGGCCGAAGGCGGCGGCGTGGCGAAGGACGGGGTCCATGTTGTTGGCCTCCCGCAGCACTTGGAACAGGGCGGGCGCGGCCTCTTTGCTGCCGATTTTGCCGAGGGCGATGGCGGCGAGGGAACGGGCTCGCGGACTGGGGTCGGCAAGGAGCTTGATCAGGCCCGGGGCGGCGGCGGTGGCGCGGGCGTCGCCCAAAACCTTGGCGGATTGGGCGCGGACTTCGGCGTCGGAGTCGGGCAAGAGCTGGGTGAGGGTGGCGATCGATTCGGCGTCCGGGGTGCCTTGGCGCCGGGCGGCGGCGGCGAGTTGGCCGAGGCCCCAGATGGCATGAAGACGGGCGAGTTGGCTGGGATTGCCCCGGGCGGTGGTGGCGAGGGCGGCGCGACCGTCGGCGCCTTTTTCGGCGAGGGCGAACTGGGCTTCGCGGCGAACCCGCATGTCGGCATGGGCGAGCAGTCTGGCCAGTTCAGCGGTGGGCCGGTTTTCCATGCCGTCGGCGATCAGTTTCTGGGTTTCGCGCACGAGGGCGGTGGCGTCCACGGCGGGGTCGTGAATGCGGTAGATGCGGCCTTTGCCGGGCTTGGCCCAGCCGTTGACCCAGTCGGAAACGTAAAGGCCGCCGTCCACGCCGATTTCGACGTCGGTGGCGAGGATGTTCCAGATGAGGCGGTCGGGCGGGTTCATCTCGAAGCCGGCGCCCTTGGGGGTGACCGAGACGGAGAAGATGCCGCTGTTGCCGGGTCCGCCGCTGAAATTGGCGACGAAGAAGCGGTCGCGGTAGGCGTCGGGCAGGCCGGTGCCGCTGTCGTAGGTGATGCCAGAGGGTCCGTTTCCGAGGATGGCGACGGGCGGGATGATGTAGGCCGCCTGACCTGGGAAATGGGGATAGCAAAGGCGTTCCATGAGCCAGGGGCCGCGGGCTTTGGGCTGATTGATGAACTGCCAGCCGACGCGCCAGCCGTTGTCGGCACCCTCGACGAGATAAACCCAGCGGGCGGGGTCGCCGGCGTCGGAATTGTTGTCGGCGGTCCAGAGGTTGCCGAACTTGTCAAACGCGAGTTCCTGCGGATTGCGCAGTCCAGTGCAAAAGACTTCGAGTTCCGAGCCGTCGAAGTTGCAACGGAACACGGCGCCCATTTCCGGGGTCGCCACCTTGCTGCCATCGACCGCCGTGGCCGATGCCCCGCGGTCGCCGACGGTGAAATAGAGCTTGCCGTCGGGGCCGATGCGCAGGCCGTGGAGGTCATGACCGATGAACGCGGTGCGGACGCCGTAGCCGCGCGAGAGGGATTTCTTCACATCGGCAACGCCGTTGCCCTTGGTATCGCGCAACAGCCAAAGGTCGGGGATGCAGGTAAAGTAAACATTGCCTTTCCGCGCGAGCAGGCCGGCGCCAATGCCGTCGAGCGGGTCGTTGAAGCCGTCGGCGAAGACCGTGGCTTTGTCGGCGCGACCGCTCCCGGTGCTGTCCCAGACCAGGCGCACGCGGTCGGCTTGCTCGGAGAGTTTGGCGAGATTGATCTTGGGGTCGCCTTTGAGGATGGCGAGGCGGTCGTCGATGGTTTTGGCGGCAAGTTCCTGTTCGAGCCAGTGCATGTGTCCGCGGATGTCGGGAACGCCGTCGCTGTGGCGGAAGGTTTCGGCGACGTACCAGCGGCCCTTTTCATCAACGGTGATGGCCACAGGATTGGCGAGCAGGGGTTCCGCCGCCCAGAGATCGACCCGCAGGCCGGGGGCGACTTTGAAGCGTTTGATGGCGTCGTCGCCCTCGTTGGAGGCGCCGACGACCTTGGGGCCGGCGGCGGGTTTGCCGACTTCGGCGGGGAAGGCGGCGGGGGCGAACATGAGGGCCAACCCAAAGGAAAAGAGCCGGCGGAGTGGAGCGGAAACAAGTGTCTTTACCATGGCCGGCGGATGCTAGTCATCGAAGCGCGGGAATCAAGGAGTGTTGCTGGCCGGGAAATTGATTTTCGACGGGGCGACGGGGGACTGGCGGCAGGCGACTTGGGCGTCATCGGTCGGCTGGGTGCCTGGGGGGCGGGAATTGGAGGGCGGAGAGCGAGGCGAACAGGCGCGAAGCTGTGGCAAAATTCCTGATGACGCTTGCCGGGTGGCGGGCGTTCCGGTACGGTCCGCGACCATGAGCAATTCGTCTGATGGACCTGAAAACCCGCCACCGTTGGTGCTGCCGCCGGTGATTCCTTCGCCGCGTCCCGGGCGCGGATGGATGGTGGTGGCGACCGTGCTTTTTCTTCTGCTGGCGGTGAGCATGTTGTCCAACCTGACGCATTTTGCGAAGGGTGTTGGCCACGTGGGGGCGATGGGGAAGGGCAGCCGGTTGGGGGACCGTTTCTATGAGGAGTCGGTGATCGAGGATAATGTTTCGAAGGACAAGCTGGTGGTAATCCCGGTGACCGGAATCATCACGAGTCACGGGTTCGACGGTGACGGACTGGATGCGACCCAGAGCATCAAGGATCAACTGGAACTGGCGGCGGAGGACCAGGCGGTGAAGGGAGTGATTTTGAAGGTGGATTCACCGGGTGGTGAGGTCTTGGCGTCGGACGAGATCTACCGGGCGATTGTGGATTTTCAGGAACGGACGGACAAACCGGTGGTCGCGGTGATGGGTTCGCTGGCGGCTTCGGGCGGATATTATGTGAGCGCGCCATGCCGTTGGATCGTGGCCAATGAGCTGACGATCACGGGCAGCATCGGGGTCATCATGCACGGATACAATATCCGGGGTTTGATGAACAAGGTCGGGGTGCAGCCGATGGTTTTCAAAAGCGGAAAGTTCAAGGACATGCTGAGTTCGGACAAGCTCCCGGAGGAGATCACCGTGGAGGAGAAGAAGATGGTGCAGGCGATGATCGACGAAACCTACGGGCGCTTTCAGACCGTGGTGGAGGATGGACGTCGCGCGGCCAACAAGGCGAATGCGGGCAAGGGGAAGGATGCGGGACGGCCGCTGCAGGCCGGGTGGAAGGATCTGGCGGATGGCCGGATTTTGTCAGGCAAACAGGCGCATGAGGCGGGGTTGGTGGATGAATTGGGGAACATGGAAGTTGCCGTGGCGCGGGCACAGAAGCTGGCGGGGATCAGCCGGGCGAATCTGGTGCGGTACACCATGCCGGTGGATTTTTCGCGGATCTTCCGCCTGTTTGGCCAGACGCAGGGCCGCGGGGTGAAAATTGACCTGGGGGTGGAAATTCCCAAGCTGCTGCCCGGCCGGATGTACTTCTTGTTGCCGTCTGCCTTGTGATGATTTTGTGAAAAACGTAACGGTAGTCGATCATCCGCTGGTGCAGAACAACCTCACGCGGCTGCGGGATGAACGGACGGTATCGTCGGAGTTCCGGCGGTTGGTGAGCGAGGTGGCGACCTTGATGATTTATGAGGCGACGCGGACGCTGGCAGTCGAGGAGGTGACGGTGCGCACGCCGGTGGCGAGGGCGCGGGGGACGCGGCTCAAAAAGCCGGTGTTGCTGGTGCCAATTTTGCGGGCCGGATTGGGGATGTTGGATTCGATTTTGCAGCTGATTCCGGGGGCGCGGGTGGGGTTCATCGGGCTGAAGCGGGACGAGGAGACTTTGGAGGCGGTGACTTATCATCAGTCGCTTCCGGAATCGGTGGCGGGGTGCGAGGTGATTGTATTGGACCCGATGCTGGCGACGGGGGGGAGTGCGCTGGCGGCGCTCGAATTGCTGGCAAAGCGCGGCGCGCGGCGGGTCCGGGTGGTGAATCTGCTGGCGGCGCCGGAAGGCATCCGGGCGGTGCTGGAGCGGTTTCCGGAGACACGAATTTTCACGGGGGCAATCGATCAGAGGCTTAATTCCCGCGGGTATATCGTGCCAGGTCTGGGGGACGCGGGAGACCGGATTTTCTCGGGGTAGGGCGGTTTGGCGGCAGGGCGCAGCGGGCAAGGGGTGTGAACCGATCGGGGTAATCCATCATACTGTCAACGCGGGGCCCGGTTTTGAATTGGCAGAGAAGGGCAATTTGGAAATCTTGATGCATGTGCGGACGGGTTTGTGGCTGGCAACAATCGCTAAACTTTTGGCTCAACCTTGGGCGATGGAAATCCGATTGAGATGATTATGGTGATTCAGGCTCCTATGAAGAAACGTCGAGGGCGTCCCCCGGGTTCCGGAAAATCGAAGAAGCACGAGATCGCGAAGGGGATTTTCGACGGCAGTGACCCGGGGGCCGAACCGGTGGGCAACGATGAATTGGGGCCGATGCCCGAGCCGGAAGCCGAGCCGAGCGCTGAGGAGCTGGCGGCGGAGACGGAGCCGGCGTTGCCGGTGGAGGAGAGTCTGGCGCGGACCGCTTACGAGGGGGATGCCGCGATCAGGCTTTATCTGCGGGAAATCGGGCAGGTGAAACTGCTTTCGATGGAGGAAGAACTGGTTTTGGCGGCGAAGATCAAGAAGGGGGACAAACAGGCGCGCGAGGACATGATCAAGGCCAACCTGCGCCTGGTGGTGAAGATTGCCCGGGATTACGAGGGTTTGGGGCTCGCGTTGCTGGATTTGATCAGCGAGGGAAACATCGGCTTGATGAAGGCCGTTGACCGTTACGATCCATCGAAGGGCGGCAAGCTTTCAACTTATGGCGCGTGGTGGATCAAGCAGTCGATCAAACGGGCGCTAGCCAATCAGGCCAAGACGATCCGGCTGCCGGTGCATTTGGTGGACAAGATTTTCCGCATGCGGCGCGTGGCGCTGAAGATGCAGGAAGAACTCGGACGCGAGCCGACGGACGACGAGCTGGCGGGAGAGATGGGCATCAGTCCCACCCGGGTGGCGATGATGCGGGCGGCGGCGATCCGGCCGGCGTCGCTGGATGCGCCGATTGGCGACGACGACAGCTCGAATGAATTTGCCGAGGTGGTGGAAGATCCGAACGCGTTGACTCCTTACCGGACGCTGGAGGACAAGTCGGTGACGCGGATGATCCAGGTGCTGATCAAGGATCTCGAACCGCGCGAGGCGACGATCTTGCATTATCGCTATGGGTTGGATGGCGGCTCGGAGCGCACGCTCGAGGAAGTGGGTGCCAAATTTGGCATCACCCGGGAGCGGGTGCGGCAAATTCAAAACTTGGCTTTGACGAAGCTTCGGAAAATGATCGACAAGATGGAGGCGGTGCAGAAGTAGCACCGCGCCGTCAGTCGCTCATGAACAAATCGCCGATCACCACTGCTGACATCGAAAAGGCCATCCGCACGATCCCGGACTTCCCGAAGCCGGGAATTCTTTTCAAGGACATCACGCCGGTGCTGGCGGATCCGCATTTGTTTGCGGGGGTGATCGACCTGCTGACCGCCAACTACAAGCCCGGATCGGTGGATGCGGTGGTGGGGATCGATGCGCGGGGATTCATTCTGGCGGCCGCTGCGGCACTGCGGCTGCAGACGGGTTTCGTGCCGGTGCGCAAGAAGGGCAAGCTGCCGTTCAAGACAATCGAGGAGAGTTACGAGCTGGAATACGGTTCGAACACGGTGGCAATCCATGTGGACGCGGTGCGTCCGGGTGCGCGGGTGCTGCTGGTCGATGATTTGCTGGCCACAGGGGGGACGGCGGCAGCGGCGGTGTCGCTGTTGCGCAAGATCGGCGCAAACATCCTCGAAGTGAATTTCCTCATCGAACTGGGCTTTCTGCCCGGGCGCAAGAAGCTGGCCGACGTGCCGGTGCATTCGTTGGTGGTGTATTGATGATTCCGGCCGCGTGGTGGTTGCGCGCTCCTTCCGGTCGCCCCTCGATCCGCCTTTCGCATGGACTGGCTTCCCGCTCTCGATCTGGCCCTGTTCCGGTTTTTCAACCAGAAGCTGGCCAATCCGGTCTTCGACTGGCTGATGCCGCTGTTGAGCGGGCACCGGCTGTTTGTTCCGTTGGTGCTGGGGGTGCTGTTGTTGCTGGCATGGCGGGGCGGGGCGCGGGGACGGGTGATGGTGGGGTTTGCTTTTCTGGCGGTGGTGCTGGGCGACACGCTGATTTGCGCGACGCTGAAGAATGCCGTGGGGCGTCCGCGGCCGTTTGTGGATCTGGCCGATGCGCGGGTGCTCATCGGCAAGGGATTGAGCGGGAGCATGCCCTCGTCGCACGCGGCGAACTGGTTTGCGGCGGCGATGGTGACGTTGATTTATTACCGGCGAGCGGGGATCGGGATGTTGCTGATGGGCGCGTCCGTGGCGTTTTCGCGAGTGTACAATGGAGTGCATTATCCGAGTGACGTCGTGGCGGGAGCGATCTTGGGAGCGGGTTATGCAGCCATGCTGGTGTGGGCGGGGGACCGGTTGTGGCGTTGGGTGGGAGCGAAGTGGTTTCCTTTGTGGTGGGCCCGGCTGCCGTCGTTGTTGGTGCCCGAGAACCGCGTGGAGAGTGGGGAAGTGGCGGGCGGTGCGGAGGTGGCGGAGCGGGAACGGGATGCGCAGTGGTTGCGGTTGGGCTATGCGCTGGCGTTGGTGATGCTGGTGGGGCGTTTGCTGTATCTAGCGTCGGGGAGGATCGAGTTATCGGAGGACGAGGCGTATCAGTGGCATTGGTCGAAACACCTGGCGCTGTCGTATTACAGCAAGCCACCGATGATCGCGTATGCGCAGTTCCTCGGGACGTCGCTGTTTGGGGACAACGCTTTCGGGGTGCGCTTTTTATCGCCGGTAATCGCGGCGGTGCTGTCGGTGTTGATGCTGCGGTTTGTGGGGCGGGAGGCGGGCGGTCGGGCGGCGTTCTGTCTGTTGGCGGCGATGACGGTGACGCCGCTGATGGCGGTGGGGGCGACGTTGCTGACGATTGATCCGCTTTCGGTGGTGTTCTGGACGGCGGCGATGCTGGCGGGATGGCGGGCGATGGAGCGGGATTCGCTGGTGTTATGGGCGTGGACGGGGGTGTGGATGGGGCTGGGATTCCTGAGCAAGTACACCGAGTTGTTCCAACTGGCGTGTTGGGCGGTGTTTTTTGCGGTGTGGGCGCCGGCACGGCGGCATTTGCGGAAACCGGGACCGTGGCTGGCACTGGGAATCAACCTGCTGGCGGTGGTGCCGGTGTATCTGTGGAATCGGGAACATGGCTGGGCGACGGCGGTGCATCTGCATGACCGGGCGGGGCTGACGAGCACGTGGAAGTTCACGTTTCGATTTTTCAATGATTTCGTGACCAGCGAGCTGCTGTTGCTGAACCCGGTGTTCCTCGTCGCCTCCCTGTGGGCCGGGGTGGCGTTCTGGCGGCGCTATCGTGATCGCCCCTTGTGGGTGTACCTGTTCAGCATGGGCTTTCCCTTGTTCCTCGGCTACTGGCTGTACAGCTTTCGTGCGCGGGTGCAGCCGAACTGGATTGCGCCGGCGATGTTGCCAATGTTTTTGCTCATGGTGTTTTACTGGGAGGCGCGGTGGCGCGAGGGTGTGCGGGCGGTGAAGGGCTGGCTGGTGACGGGACTGCTCGTGACGTTGCCGGTGGTGGTGTTGATCCACGAGAGCAAGCTGGCGGCCAAGGTTACCGGACGGCCGCTGCCGGAACCGGTGGACCCGATTACCCGGGTGCGGGGCTGGAGTGAAATGGCGCGACTGGTCGGTGAGGAACGGGTGCGGCTCGAACGGGCGGAGGGCAAGCCCGTTTTCATCGTTGGCGCGCATTATGGCATTACGTCGCTCATTTCTTTCTACCTGCCGGAATCCCGGGCGGCGGTGGGGTCGAAGCCGTTCGTGTATTTCCAATCGACCGAGCAGCCGGACAACCAGTTTTATTTTTGGGAGGGCTATGCGCAGCGCAAGGGGCAGAACGCCATTTATGCGATGTTGCTGCGCATCAACGGACCGAACCAGCAGGTGCCGGAGCGGTTGCGGCGGGAGTTCGCGAGCGTGACGGATTTGGGACGGCGGGAGGTTTACGACCAGGGGCGGGTGATCCACGCCATTCAACTGTTTGCGTGCCGTGATCTGCGCTGAATCGAACTGCAAGGTCGTCGAGCGATTGCTGCCGGTGACGGACTATGCGCTGGGGGAGACGTTGGAATCAGGGCAGGCGTTTCGGTGGCGGGCGGCGGGCGATGGGTGGGAGGGAGTGATCGCGGGGCGCTGGGTGCATTTGCGGGCGGTGCCTGGGGGGATTCGCGCGATGACGATCGCAGGTGATCGAGGGGGAGAATCGGGGGCGGGCTGGGAGTGGCTGGACAGCTATCTGCAAACCGGGGTGGACTGGGAGGCGGTGGTGGCATCGTTTCCGGAGGATGAACCAATGCGGGCGGCGGTGGCGGCGTGCCGGGGATTGCGATTGCTGCGGCAGGAGCCGTGGGAATGCCTGGCATCGTTCATCTTGTCCTCGACCAAGCAGATTGTGCAGATCCGGCAGATTGTGAACTTGCTGTGCGAGCGTCACGGGAGTCCGGTGGCGGTGCCGGCGGGGCATGAACCGGCATTCGCGTTTCCGACAGCCGGACAACTGGCGGCACTGGATGAGTCTGATCTGCGGGCGTGCAAGATGGGGTTTCGGGCGCCTTATTTGCTGGGAACGGCAAGGATGGTGGCGGACGGGACGGTGGATCTCGGGCGAATCGCGGAGTTGGGGTCGGAGCAGGCGCGGGAGGAGTTGCTGCGGTTTCCGGGGGTGGGCGGAAAGATTGCGGATTGCGTGCGGTTGTTTGCGTACGGGTTTCAGGATGCCTTTCCGGTGGATGTCTGGGTGCGGAAGGCGCTGCAGCAGCTATATTTTCCACGGCGACGCGTCAGCGCGCGGCGGATTGAACGCTTTGCGGCGACGCATTTCGGCGAACACGCCGGGTATGCGCAGCAGTATTTGTTTCACTACATGCGGACGCGGGTTGGCCGCGATGGCGGATGAAGGGAGTTTCTCAATGCTAACGAACCATTCCGGGGCCGCGGCGGCGACCACGCATTTGGAGGTCTTGTTCACGCCGGCGGATTTTGCAGCGCTGGCGGGGCGGGATCTGAGCCGGTCGGTGTGCGTGGTGTTTGATGTGTTGCGGGCGACGACGTCGATGTTGACGGCGCTGTCGGAGGGTGCTCGGGGAGTGATTCCGGCGGCGGCCATTCCGGCGGCGTTGGAGGTGCATGGGCGGCATCCGGGGGCTTTGTTGGCGGGGGAGCGGGACGGGGTGCGGATCACCCGGGAGTTGACCGGGCGGATCGATTTTGATCTGGGGAATTCCCCGCGGGAATTCAGGCGGGAGGTGGTGGCGGGGCGGATGATCATCATGACGACCACGAACGGGACCCGGGCTTTGCGCGCGTGCGCCGGGGCGGCGACGGTCTTGGTGGGTGGTTTTGTCAATTTGCCGGCGTTGGCGCGGTGGATCGGGGAGCGGCGGCCGGCCGAGTTGTTGCTGGTATGCAGCGGGACTTATGAGGAGGCGTCGTATGAGGACACTCTGGGCGCGGGGGCTTTGTGCTCCCGGGTTTGGGAGTGGTATGCGGGCGGGCGGGTGGCTGATTCGGCCGCACTGGCGCGGCGGGTGTTCGAGGTGGAGGCGGCAGATCTTCCCGGAGCGATGACGCGGGCGCGGAACGGGCGGCGGTTGCTGGCGATGCCGGAGTTGCGGGATGACGTGCGGCTGTGCGTGGAGGTGGGGACGCGGGATTTGGTTGCGCGGTTGGATGCGGATGGGGTGGTGCGCCGGGTGGACTGAGGCGCGGAGTGTGGGCGGGGTGCTTGAAGAAGAGTCGGCGTGGCTGCGAGACTGCCAAAAGCTACGGGCGATTCGGCGGGGGAAGGTTTGGCCCCTGCCCGTTCCGCTATCGTCGGAAGAGATAGGAAACGGTGGAGACGCAGACTAGAATTTGCCGATCTTCCAGAGGTAAACAAAGGCGGCGGCGAAGTCCTTGGGACGGGCATTGATCCAGCGGGTGACGTCGTCGGCCTTGAACCAGTTGCCGTGTTCGATTTCGGCAGGGTCGAGTTTGAAGGGGCCCTCGGATTCGCAGCGGTAAACCCAGACGAATTCCTGGCCGGTTTCCTTGCAGGCGCTGAGTTTGAAGAGCCGCTTGGGCGGGCCGGGGAGCTGGAGGCCAATTTCTTCGAAGGTTTCGCGCACAGCGCAGTTGTCGTAGGTCTCGCCCGGGGCGAGGTGGCCGGAGGCGGAGGAATCCCAGCTGCCGGGGAAGGAGTCTTTCTTGAGGGAGCGTTTCTGGAGGAAGACGTGGCCCTTGGCGTTGAAGACCAGCACGTGAACGGCGCGATGTTTCAGGCCCTTGCGGTGGACTTCGCGACGGCTCTCCTGTCCGACCACTTCGTCGCGGTCGTTCACGACGTCGAAGAATTCTTCCTTCACCGGATCACCGGCGGAGACTTTGGGACGGGTCGGTTGGTACATGTTGGGTTGCCAGCTGGCGGGCGAGGTCGGCGAATTGTTCGAGGCTGACCTGTTCGGCCCGGGTTTCGGGAGTGAGCTTGACGTTGGAAAATGCGGTGGTCAACGCCGGTTCGGGCCAGTCTTCGCGGAGCAGTTTGAGCAGTCTTTTGCGGCGCTGGGAGAAGCCCCGGCGAACGAGGCGCTCGAAAACGGGGTGTTCGGCTGCGTCGAGCAGGGGCGAGGGGCGGCGGGCAAGAGTGATGCAGGCGGAGTCGATGTCGGGAGCGGGGAAAAAGCAGCTGGCGGGAATACGAAAGGTTCCGATGGGGAGGTAGCGGATTTGAATCAGCAGCGAGAGGAGCCCGTAGTCGTCGTCGCCGGCGCGGGCGGCGAGGCGGCGGGCAACCTCGAGCTGGAGAGTGGCGACCAGACGTTGCGGACCGAGTGGATGGCGGCAAAGCTCGACGAGGATGGGCGAGGCGACGGAGTAGGGGAGGTTGGAGACGAGCTTCCACTGGCTCCAGTCGGCGGGATTTTCCTGCAGGTATTCGAGGGCGTCGGCGTGCAGAAGGCGCAGGCGGGATTGATCGGCGAAGCGGGATTGGAGGACCTCGACGAGGCGGCGGTCCTTCTCGATTGCGAAAACGTGGCGGCAGGCGGGCAGGAGAGCTTCGGTGAGGGGGCCGAGCCCGGGGCCGATTTCGAGGACCTGGTCATCCGGGGAGAGCTCCGCCGCGGCGACGATGCGGCGGATTTGGTTGCCGTCGTGGAGGAAGTTCTGGCCGAGGGATTTGGTGAGCTGGATGTTGCGCTCGCTCAGGATTTGCCGCATTTCGCTGAGCTTCATGGGCGGGAGGAGCGAAGCAGTTCGGTCTGCAGGGCGCGGAAAGTGGCGGTGAGTTCGCGCCAGGTGATGGTGAGCGGGGGGGTGAAGCTGATGACGTTGGCGTGTTCGCCTTCGGGCAGGAGGATGAAGCCGCGCTGCAGGAGGGACTTGATGATCGCGAGGGACTCGGTGGCGGCGGGTGAACCGTCGGCACGCAGAAGTTCCAGCCCGAGCATGAGGCCGCTGCCGCGGGCGTGTCCGCGCAGGCCGGCGGGGAATTTGAGCTGGCGCAGGGCGCTGAGGGCGCGGGAGCCAATGGTCGCAGCCCGGGCGGGAAGTTTGCGCCGGGTGAGTTCACGGATTTGCGCGAGCGCCATCGCGCAGCCGACCGGATGGCCGAGGAAGGTGCTGGTGTGAATGGCTTCGCCAGCCGTGGCGGGCCAGGCGCGGTCCATGATTTCGGCGCGGCCGACACAAGCGGAGAGGGGGAAGCCGCCGGTGAGGGCTTTGCCGAGGCAAATCAGGTCGGGGATGGTGCCGGAGTGTTCGCAGGCGAACCAGCGGCCGGTGCGACCGAAGCCGGTGTAGATTTCATCGACGATCAGCAACGCACCGTGCCGGTCGCACCAGCGGCGGAGCAGGGGCAGGAGGCCGGGGGGTGGGATGTTGATGCCGCCGCGGGCCTGCATGGGCTCGAGCAAGATGGCGCCGATTTTGGCCGTGCGCGCGGCCGATGTCAGGGCTTGGGGGGTGGCGCGGAGTTCGGCGGCGGTGGTGGGGAAGGGAATGAAGCTGCCGAACTGGCGGAGTTGTCGCCGGAATGGGTCGCGGAAGAAACCCCGGTGTGTCGCATTCAGTGCGCCGTAGCCGAGGCCGTGATACGCGCCTTGGAATGCGATGATACCGGGGCGTCCGGTGGCGAGGTGCGCGGTCTTGAGCGCGGCTTCAACGGCTTCGAAGCCTGAGTTGCAGAAGATCGTTTTGCCGTGGAGCAGCGCGGCGGGCGGTTTGGACCGGTTGGACGGCGTGGTCGAATTGGTCCACCGCTCGAACGTGAGGCGGCTGAGTTCGCGGGCGAGTCGGGCCTTGAGAGCGTGCGGGTGAACGTCGCCCATCGCGTGCAGCAGCTTCGCCATCTGGGCGCTGCCGGCGCGCACGACGGCTTTGTTCGCGTGCCCGGCGGACGCGACGCCGAAAGCCGCGGTGAGATCGAGATAGCGGCGTCCCTCGGCGTCCCAGACGTGGGTGCCCTGCGCACGCTCCCACACGATCGGCCAGGTGCCGTCGGGATCGAGGAACGTGACGTTGCGCGACTCGTAGCAACGGAGTTGGGCGAGGACCTCCGCGGTGCGGGATGGCGCGCGAGATTGGTTTGCGGGGCGGGGCATGAGACGCGGGCGGTGCTGGCGGGAAGAAACTTAGACGCCGCGTTGGTCGGGTGGCCAGACGAACTTGTGCATCTGGAGTTGGAAGCGGACGGGCAGGGCGTCGGCAAGGAGGCGCTCAACGAGTTCCTGCCGCGTGAGGGGCGTCTGGCCGGCGGGCACCTTTTTCAGCGAGGCATCCTGCTGTCCGTCGGTGAGGGGCGAAACCCACGAGAAGAGCAGGGGGCAGATGCGCTGGAGTTGGTGGGAGGCGATTTGGGTGCGCGCCCAGTCGTAGTCCTCGCGGGTGCCGATGACGAACTTGATTTCATCGGTGGCGCGGAGATGGGAGAGGTTTTCAAGACGGTTGCGCGCGACTTCGCCGCTGCTGGGGCATTTGAGGTCCATGATGCGGCGCACCCGGGGGTCCACGGGGGAGATGTCGAGTGCGCCGCTGGTCTCGACGAGCACGGTGAAGCCGTCGTCGCATAGCGAGCGCATCAGGGGCAGCGAATTGGGCTGGAGCAGGGGTTCGCCGCCGGTGAGTTCGATGAGCGGGAGACGCTGGGACGCTGCGGGCACGGTGAAAGGCGCCGCGAGTTCGTGAACGCGCGCACGGATGGCGTCGAGGGTCAGCCGGGTGCCGTCGGTGAAGGCGTACGCGGTGTCGCAATACGAGCAGCGCAGATTGCAGGCGGTGAGGCGGATGAATATGCACGGCCAGCCGGCCAAGGTACTCTCGCCCTGAACGCTCAGGAAGATTTCGTTGACGACGAGGGTTTCGGCCATGGGTGGGATGCAGGCCGGCACTGATGCGCGGCGGTGGTTCAGAGATATTTGGCGAGCAAGGGGCGCAGTTCCTGGATGGTCTTCTTGGGCCAGAGTTTCCGGTCGGTCATGATCGCGTTCTTGAGGGCGCGATGACATTTCCAATCGGGCGTGGCGGGGATTTGCGGGATGACGTGGGCGACGATGCGTTTGGCCTGATCGGCGTTGCGATGGAGGTTGGCGATGACCATTTCCACGGTGACGTGGGCTTCATCGATCTTCCAGCAATCGTAGTCGGTGGACATGGCGAGGGTGGCGTAGGCGATTTCGGCTTCGCGTGCGCATTTGGCCTCGCCGAGGTTGGTCATGCCGATGACATCATAGCCGGCCTGGTGATTGCTGATCGACTCGGCGCGGGTGCTGAAGGCGGGGCCTTCCATGTTGACATAGGTGCCGCCATCGTGGACGCGGGCCTTGAGGGCGCGCGCCGATTTGAGCAGCAGCTGGCGCAGTTCCTCGCAAATCGGATCGGCAAAGGAGACGTGTGCGACGATGCCGCGGCCGAAAAACGTGTGCGCGGTGGATTGCTTGGTGCGGTCGATGAACTGGTCGATCAGCACGATGTCGCAGGGCCGGTATTTCTTTTGGAGCGCGCCGACGGCGCTGACGCTGATGATCCAGTGGACGCCGAGCTGTTTCATCGCCCAGATGTTGGCGCGGTGGTTGAGTTCGGTGGGAAGAATGCGGTGGCCACGGCCGTGGCGGGGAAGAAAAACGACTTCGCGCCCGGCGAGGTGCCCGGTGAGAAGATCGTCGGAGGTGGGGCCAAAGGGCGTCCTGACCTTGACCCATTTTTGGCTGGTGAATCCATCGATGTGATAGAGGCCGCTGCCGCCGATGATGCCGATGCGTTGTTCTGCCATAAGTTGTCGCGCCAGCGGGTGCGCGGTGGGCGCAGGCGTGGCGGGGATATGAGGCAATGAATCGGGGCGGAGGGGAAGGGAAAAACGGGAGTGAAGGAGGAGTGGGGGTGATCGGGACGGGAAATGGGGAGTGATTCGGGGGGAGGGGAGGTTGCTGGAGTTTGGCGGCGCGGTGGGGACGCCGCGATCTACCCGGGGGCGGTGCGGGCGATTGGGTGAACCTTTACCTTGGTCTGGCGCGGCTGGTAGGGTGGGGCCATGGAAATGAACGTTTCTCTGATGGGTCGTTTGGGGCTGGCGTGGAAGATTTTGCTGGATGGCGGATATGCGGGACGATTGCTGGCGGGTTTGAAGAAGCCCGAGCCGGTGACCGCGCCGGCTGCGCCGGTCATGCCGCCGGAACGGGTGCATGCTTCAGGATTGTTTGTCCTCGGGGTGTTGCAGCGGGAATGCCGAGCGTGGTCCACGTCGAATAG
>CAZUUP010000056.1:9657-16501 GCA_964623105.1 uncultured Akkermansia sp. | reverse complement strand
AAGGCTGGCTCATCGATTCCTTCCTCATCGACCTGGCAACAGGCAAGGCCGAGAATGTCACCGCCATCGAGCGGGTCAGCTTCTACAACACGGGCCTGTTCTCCTGGCCGAACGACCCAACCAAGCTCGGCTTCACGGCGCTGATCGGCGGCGTGTCCAAGCCCTTTCGCATGGACCGCGACGGGCGGAACAAGACGGACCTGACGAAAAACTCCCGCGGCTTCGCGTATGGTTTCAGCAGTTCGCCGGACGGCTCGCGGATTTCCTATCACGAGAACTACCAGGTCTATCTTGCCAACGCCGACGGCTCCGGTCGCCAGCACGTGAAAACCGGCCACCCGTTCGTCTTCGTCCCGTCCTGGTCGCCTGATGGCAAGTGGCTGCTCTTCGTTTCTGGCGAGCACTACAACTGCCATCCCCACATCGTGCGCGCCGACGGCACCGGACTGAGGAAGCTCGCCGACCGCGGCGGCTATCGTGGCGTCACGGAATTCCTCGATGTTCCCGATTACCACGGCGGCAGCAGTGATGTGCCGGTGTGGGCTGCCGACAGCCAGTCCGTCTTCTACACGGCGAAAATTGGCAACAACATCGAACTCTTCCGCGTTCCCCTCGACGGCCCGTCCGAGCGCCTCACCACCTCCGCCGACGGCACTTCGCACTATCACCCCAAGCCCTCGCCCGACGGCAAAGCCCTCGTCTATGGCTCGAAAAGGAACGGCGTGCGCAACCTCCATGTCATGCGTTTGTCCGACCGCAAGGAACACGCGATCACCGACCTTCCCGCCGGCCACGCCGCGATGCACGCCTACTGGCAGCCGCTTCCTCCCCAGCAATAGTCGGCATCGCCCGAGGCAAATCCGCTCCCGAACTCCGACCACACGGCCGCCCATGCTTTACTCGCTTCTCACCAGCCTGCTCGCCATCCACTTCGCCCGGCCGCCAAGGTTGCCGAATCCCCGCCACGGCGCGCGACATCGATCGCAGCGGCCGGCATCATCTGCAAACCCCACGGAAGCATCCTCAAATCGTGGAACTCCGGCTGCCGCTGGCTGCGCGAAAACCGGGCTGCGAAGCTGCTGGCAGCGCACACCCTTGCCGAAAGAACGGCTGGTTCTCAGACCGGGCATTACGCCGCGGGAAACAGATCTTGCGAAAATCATTCTCGAATCAGCGGGGGAATTTCCGATGATGCCGACATTCAATGCTCTCCGCCACTTGCCATCACGATCACTACCCGCGGATGATGAAACAACTATGAAACTCGATCCGCGTTCTGTACGACTTTGGCCGCTGGCCGCTTTGCTCGGCGTTCTGACGTGGTCCGTCACGGGTTGGTCGAAGGAGGTGTCGCTGGCACTGGTGACACTCGAAGACGGGCGGCGCGTGGCGGTGGAGTCGCGCCAGAGTTTGTGGAAGTCGCCCTACGGCGGCTGGGTCGTCACCGCCTGGCCGCATGGCATCACCATTGATCAGACGCCGGTCATGGTTTTCGTGACGAGCGACGAGCGGCTAGCGACGAAGCTGGAGCCGGAGGTGAAGCCGAATCCCGGCGCGGACAATCTGCTGGATGAAATCAAGGGCCAGACGAACAAGATTCTGGCCACCGGCCTGAAAGCGTTTCGGACGGACCGCCGGTCGGAGGTCACTCTGGACCTCGCGCCGGGGCGGCATGTCGTGCAGCCGTTTGGCGTCGAGTTCACCGTCGAGCCCAACGGATCGCTGGCGTCGAAGGACACCCGCATTCACATCGACGCGAAGCAGAGCCGTCTCGAGTTGGTTTGCCATCCGGTGGCCATCAAGCTGTTCGCCAACGGCCAGAGCACCCATGGTTCCATCCGGCTGACGTGCGGCACGACGTCGCTGCTGGCCGGGTTGGAGAAGCAGATTGCCGAATTCGAAAAGCACAACGCCGGCACGCTCGGACCCGCCGACGGCCGCGGACTGCGGCGGGTGACGATTTATCTCCCGGCGTCCCAACTCGCGACACCTTACGAAGTGAATGGCGTGCGCTTCGAACTCGATCCCGACGGGGCCATGCGCCTGGCGAAAACGGAGCAGGCCCGCGCGACGGGACGCGAGATTCACCTGCTCGCATCGCAACCTGCGGAGGTTACCCGACCGGTTGGCGTCCGCTGGTTCGGGGCCAGCGGCAAGGTCTCGATGTCGGCCGGGACGAAAACGGTGGCGGTCAACGACAATGGGTCCGACTGGTTGCCGGTAGGCAGCGACCAGTCCGTCCGGCTGGGGGCGGAAGTGATTCTCCTGCCGGCGACCGACGCGCGCTGGCCGCATGTGGTCGTGCTGTGGGACGAGTCAAAATCGGCTGCGTGGTGCGTGGCGACGGCGCCGCTCGCGGCCGCGCCCGGTGGCGAATGGTCGTGCCGCATCACGTCGCTCACCAAGGCCGCACCGCCCATTCCAGCAACTCTGTCCGTGCGACTGGAATCCGAACCCTCGGGAGAAGCCGGCGGCGAGTTCGTGCTCCAGTCGCAGGGCGAGGGCGTGTTCGCAGGCAAGCTGCCGGGGCGAGCTGGCCTGTGGAAACTGACCGTTTCGCCTGGCGATTCGCCCTGGGCCGGCCGGCCGCTCGGTCTGGTGCGGATTGCCGCAAAGTCGCCGACTCAGTCGGTGTCGCTCTACACCGATCACAATCGCGGCGTGGTGCGGCGAGGTGACCAAGTGTCGCTGCTGTGGTCGGCAAAACGACCCGCCGGCGCGGCCGCGAGCGACTGGTCCGTCGTGCTGCGCGGCGGGAAGTTCGAGGCCGTCGTCGGCAGAATCGCGATTCCGGCCGGCGGAAATGCTCGCGCGACAAACGACGGCACGGGCGAACTCGCGTCGGGCACCATGCTGCTCGACACGACCGCCCTGGCGCCCGGCGAATACACGGCGACGGTCCGAGCCGATGATGTCGCGAGCTATCCGATTCGCCTGCGCGTCTGCCAGCGCGAGCCGGTTTCCGACTTCGAGCTTTTCACGCACGTTTATGGCGACGCGAAACCCTACGGCGGCTCGCCCGTGACGGGTTACTACGGGAGCGTGCCTGGCGGTCCGGGATTGGAGCCGTTTCTGGCGGACGGCGACGCCGCGATCGATCCGCTTTTCGCTGCGTATGCCGCGGCTCCTGGCGGCCCGGCGCTCGAAAAATTCACCCGGCCCGGCGCAGAGGATTTGAAGTTCATGGCGCTCGCCCGGCTCGGCATGCGGGCGGTGCCGACCATGCCCTCGATGCTGCATCACGAGGAATGGAATCCGAAACACACCCTGCCGGAGGATCTCACCCAACTGCGTCGGCGGCTGGCGCTGTTCGCCCAGTCCAAGGCGGACGTTGCGGGCTTCAGCGGGATCGCGCTGGGTTGGTACGCGACCGTCGGCGGGTATTGGGAGGAGTCGCCGCAACTGGACGGCCACCAAAAGCAACGCAACACCGCGGCCGACAAATGGGTCGCGGGCCGCGTCACCGCGGACCTGGCGAAACTCGCGGACAGGGGCCTCACCGAGGAGCAACGCAAACGCCAGGAATCGTGGGCCGCCCTGCGCGCCCGCAGTTCGATCCTGCCGCACGCGTTTGGCGAGTATCTGACCGACGTGCGGCAGATGCTTCCCGACTTCACCGCCCACAACGCCATCCCCACCTTCTGGCTGGGCAATGCGCAGTCGTATGTCCCGGCGGCCTACGCGACACTCACGCACCGCGACTCGGTTGATTACACCGATTACTGCCTGCCGCCGTGGGGCAACTTCCGGGCGCCCGCATTCCTCGCGATGAACAACCCGCTGCGGCAAAAGCTGCAGTGCGAGTTCTTCACGCACAACGCCCGCAGCGAGCAATTCGCCTCGGCCTTCGGCGCGGCGGGGCGGGGGCTGGACGGCTTTTCGATGACCAGCGCCAGCGAGGATTTGCTGCGGATTTTTCAGCGATACGGCGCGTGGTTCTCGGCGCATGACCCGCTGCCCGACGTCGCCGTTTACTTCAGCGGCTGGCCGAATCAGGCGAGCGTCATCCTGCACGATCTCGCCCGAATGCGGCGGCCGGGCATGTTGGTGTCGCCCGAGGACGTGCTGGCGGGCGAACTGGCGCGCCACAAGGTGCTTTTCCTCGCGGGCATCGGGGCCGGTGAATCGCCCGAGATTCTCGCCGCCTTCCGCGAGTTCGAAAAACGCGGCGGCGTGGTCATCAAGGACGCCTTGTGTCACGCGAGCCTGCCCGGTCGCTCGCTCAGCTTTGGCTACGACAAGGACCAGGTTCACAACGGCTGGGGGCTGGCGTATCCAAACGGCGAATGGGAGTTCGCACACCTCTGGAAAAATTTCAAAACGACCCGCGAGCAGCCGTTGATCCAGGCGTTCGCCAGCACCGCTCCGATCCCGGTGAGCACGCCAAGTGCGGAGGTCGTCATCTCGCCGCTGGCGGGCAAGGAGTCGATCCTGTGCTTTGTCATCAATCAGACCCCGGTGCCGCTCGAGGTCGAAGGGCGCTGGCGGCAGATGTTCGTCCTGCCGCGCGTCGGCGAGCTGCTCGTCGAACCGGGCTGGCATGTGCGCGACGTCCTGGCCGGCTCGGTGGTGACGACGAGATCATCGCCCAAAGGGCTGACGGTGCCCGTGGATTTCACGCGGGCCGAAGGAGCACTGTTTCTGCTAACCCGACGAGAACCCAAAAGCATGTCGCTGCGCACGACGCGCACGTCCGCGCTGAACCTGCGGCTGCAAGCGTGGCTGGCTGACGCAAAGGAGCAACCGCTGCCGGACCCGATGCCGTTTGAAGTGACGCTTGCGAGCGCCGACGGGCAGGTCGTGTTTCACAAGTTTGCAGCGCTCGCCCCCGAGCTGTCGCTGGACGTGCCGCTGCCGGCGCTGACGGGCGACGCTGCCCTGAAGCTCACCGTGCGCGATTTGATTTTGGGATCCGAGGCGACGCAGACGATTGGCAGTCAAGCCCGCCCGGCCGTTTCGGAACTCACGCCGGGCGGCGCTCTAATCGGTACGGGCGCGGCGGATTTCGTCGGCGGCGAGCAGCCCGTCCGGGCGTTTCTGAGCCAGCGCAAGGGACCGGTCACGATCCTGCTCGACGAGGGGCAAGACGCCTTTCGCCCGGCGGCGGAACAGTTGGCGGCGACACTCAACCAATCAGGTCGCGCGGCGCGGGTCGCGGTCTTTCAGCCCGACGAAGTCCCGCCGCTGCCGCTGCGATGGAAGCCGTTGCCTGAGGATGTGGAGTTGCTCGAACGCTTGCGCGACGGAAAGTCGTTCGTCAGCCGCGTGGCGTTGGGGGCGGTGGGCAAGACCGATCCGAAAACGGGGCGGACCACGCACCTCGTCTTCGACGATCCGAAATGCGGCTACGACGAATATGGACCGCGGCTGCGCCACGACGCCGACATCGTGTTGTTCGGCAAGCCCGCCTCGCACCGGGCGTTGGCCGAACTCTCCCCCTACCTGCGGCGCGTCCCGACGGAAGCGCAGCCAGCTCCCGGCGGCTTCTTCGTTCATTACCTCTGGTCGCCGTTTCAGGGCGGCTTCGACGGACTCTACGTCGGCTGTCACGACGCCAACGGAGCGGCCGCAGCCGTGGCCCGGCTGGCGGGTCTGAAACCGTCCGCGCCCCCGAAGCCGGAGCCGAAAACGGAAACCGCGCCGCCGGTCGTGACTCGTGGCGGCGCGCCGTCGCCACTCGAACATCTGATCGCAGGCAAGTTTGGCGCGGCGGTTCTCAACGTCGCCTTTGCGCCCGACGGCTCGCGAATTTTCGTGACGACCGCGGCGATGGGCGACTCGCTGTTCGCACTCAGCCCCGGCGGCGAGATTCAAGAGCATCGCTCGCGCTACCTTGGCCGGCAGAATTTCTGGGCGCCCTTCAACGGCTCGCTGGAAGCCATCGACGGACGAACGGTGAAGGTTGGCGTCGGCGACGCGCAGTATCGCTTCAGCTTCGATCACGGCTGGCAGAGCCGCATTCCCGCGCCGCCGACCGGGTTGCTCGGTCCGTTCTCGATCCCGATTGGCGGCTCGACCGTGCTCAAGGACGCGGCCCGCCAGCACACCTACCTCGGCGGCGCCCGCAAGCTGCACGCGCTCGACGCGCAGGGACGGCTGCGCTGGCACTTCGACGACGCGGCCGCCCGCACGAGCACCGCAGATTTGGTATATCCCCGCAGCCTGTTTCCGCGCGCCGTGACAACCGACGGCCGGGTGCTGCTCGTCGCCGGGTTCGGCATCAAGCACGACGTTTACGGACGCGGCGCAGTGATGAATGCGTCCGTGTGCGGCTTCGACGCGACGACCGGCAAACGCCTCTGGGAACGCGACGGCTGGCTGCTGAACCAGGGAAAGGTCGTGGCCACCGCCGGACAGTTCCTCGTGGTCGATGACGCCGGCGAAACGCAGTTGCTCGACGCTGCTCGAGGCGAAACTTTGACCCGCATGCCGTCCGTCGCCGGCACGGACTGGGTGCTGCCAGTGTCGGGCAGCGACTCGCTGCTGATTGTCGAGAATCAAGCGTTCGACCGGCAGGGTCCGACGGCGCGCGTTTACCTGCGTCCGCTGAATGGCGGCGCCGACCAACCGCTGCCGGTCGCCGGCCGCCTCACCGATGTGCTCGTGACGCCGGACGGTCAGTCGATCCTCTGCGTCAACGTGCGCGGCGTCACCGAACGCTTCGCCGCCAATGGTCGCCGTCTCTGGCAAAGCGACACACCGGGCGGCGGCATCGCCCGCTTGTCGCCCGACGGGCAGACGGTGTTCATCGGCTCGCGCGACGGGCAGTTGCACTGGCTGAACGCGACCGACGGCAAACGGATTCGCTCCGTGGACTTCAACCCGTACAACGTCACGACTCCCG
>CAZUUP010000056.1:0-9557 GCA_964623105.1 uncultured Akkermansia sp. | reverse complement strand
GGTCGCGGCGGGTCGCACCTATCTCGTGGAACTGCTCGCCGGCGCCGCCGATCCGGCCAAATTGACTCCGCACACGCGGCTCGAGTTCGCCGTGGTCGGCAAACAGAAAACCGGCAATCTGCCCTATACCGCGCGCCTCCCCTTGAGCCGCCATCTCACGCGCCGCCGTGCCGCTTTCCGCGCCGATGAAAGCGGCACCGTCACCTTCACCCTGCGCGCCGTGGAACCCCGCCCGACCAGCGACACGAAGCAACCCGGTCTGACCTACGATTCAGCCACCCCGAGCGACTCGGGATTGCTCGCCGCCGAACTGGTCGTCGCCGCGATGAACTTCGGCGGACGCAATCTCGTGTTCGACAGTTCCGCGAAGACGACGCTCGAACGCGACACACCCAGAGCCACGGCGCAGCGGCTCGATTCGGCGTCCGGCGCGGGCACGACCGGGAACGCCAAGCCCGTCGGCAATCTGACCAGCCTCGTGATGCCGTGGACCGGCGGCAATTCCACCCTTCGCCACGAGCCGTATCCCTGTCCGCTGACATCGCTGCGGTTGGTGGATGGCGTGATCGCCAACCAGGAGACGGCCTGGACCACGCAGGCCCGCGGCAAGGACATCGACCGCGCCGAATGCCGGGTCCGCTTCAAGACAGCCCAAGAGGTCGCCTCGATCGTGATTTACGAAGACAACGCCGGCCCGCTTGCGGACAGGAACGGCGTGAAGGAGCGCGTCACCTCGCGTTTCGCTGTTTACGTGCATGACGCCGTCGCCAGGCAATGGCGGCCGGCCGGCGTGGTCGTTGACAACCAGCAACTGGTCCATGTCTTCGCCTGCCCCGCCAAGAAGATCGACGAAATCCAATATTTCTGGGCTGGCCGCAACGACTCGGCCAAAACCGACGGTCTTGTCCGGTTGGCGGAACTGGAGGTCTATTCCGCCGACGAACTCTCCGGCGTCCTCGGCAACGACATCGACGGCCTGCTCGAGGACAAACCAGCGTCTGGACGCGGAAAGAAATGAGCCTTGGCGACGCGAGGTAAAACTCTGACCAATGGCGCGCATTGATTGTCGTCACAAAAGTTCTACAATCCGCCGCATTAAAATAAATCGCCGCCTGTCCCAACGATCATCCCGTATTCGACCCCGATGAAGTCCGTCATTTTCCTCGCCCTCGTCGTCGGTGCCGCGACTCTTCGCGCCGCTGATTTCACTCCCGCTGCCCGCAATTTCCTCAGCAAGAGCTGCGCGGAGTGTCACGACGCGGATGTGCAAAAGGGCAACCTGCGCGTGGACCAACTCTCACTCGCCAAGCCTGACCGCGATCAGTTGAACCGACTCGTGTTGCTGTTTGATCGCGTGCAATCCGGCGAGATGCCGCCGAAGAAGGCGAAGCAGCCCTTGCCCGAGGAACGCGCGGCATTTTTGACTGAACTGCGCACGAGCTTGATCGAGATCGAGCAGCGGGTCGCCGGCGATGTCGGCGGCCGCAGCACCGTGCGGCGCATGAACCGGGTCGAGTATGAGAGTACGCTGCGTGATCTGCTCGCGCTGCCGTTGTTGCGCGTGAAGGAGCTGCTGCCCGAGGACGGCCAGCAGTTTGGCTTCGATAAAGTCGCGGGCGCGCTCGACATTTCGCACATTCAGATGAGCAAGTATCTGCAAGCGGCGGACACGGCGTTGCGCCAGGCGATGGTGCCGGCGTCGAAGGCACCTGAGACGAAAGTGTGGCGTGAGCTGGCGGCGCAACAGGACACCGTGCGCGCCGCCATCGCGATTCATTGCGGCGTGCCGCTGAAGGGGCGCGATCTGGCGGACGGTTTGAAGACGCACATCGTCGGCAATCCCGAGAAGGATTACGGGAACACCTACCGCGGAGCGACCTTCAACGGCCAAGCTGATTCCGTCGCGGTTCTGACCGGTGTCATCGGAGCGCATCAACCGGAGGGTGTGCAGATCGATCGTTTCCGTCCATCGGTCCCCGGATGGTATCGCGTGAAGTTCTCGACGTGGAGTCTGCGCTGGGAGCGAACAAAGGCGGTGCCTGCGGTGCGCGGTCTCGTTCGCAACTACACCATCTTCGGCCCGCCCTACTTCAAAAACGATGCCGGCCGGTGGGAGTTTACGAGGTTGCCAGAGGAAAAAGCCGAGCCAGGCCGCATGGAGAACGTCGAGTTCTACGGTGATGCACCTGTCACGCAAATCGTCCGCGCTTCGCTCAAGGGTGAACCCATCGGCTACTTCGACGCGCCTTCATTCAAGCCCAAGGTTCATGAGTTCAAGGTTTGGCTGAATCCTGGTGAACGCGTTTCATTTCACGCGATGACGCTGCCCGCGACCGGCGCGCGGAATGGTGGACAAAGCGAAGGCGTGAGAAGCTACGAAGGCCCGGGAGTTGCCTACGATTGGTTCGAGGTCGAGGGACCGCTCATCGACCAGTGGCCGCCCGCGAGCCAGCGGCGGTTGTTCGGCGAACTGCCGGTGAGCGACTACCCGCGTCCGATGTTGGAGGGGGTGCCGACCGTTCAGCCGGGGCAGCCAACCAAGCTGCCACTGAATGCCTTCAAGGACGCGGGTGTGATGCTCGGAGCCGAACGCTGTCTGAATGTCAATGGCACCACGACCCTCACGCTCAATTGCGCCGTCGCTGGGGAATACGAGATGGCAGTCACCGCCTACGAAACCCGTGCGGGCGATGAATCCGCGAAAATGCATCTCATGCTCGGCGACCAGGAGATGCCGCATGCGAGGTTCACCGTGAAAGCTTTGCGTGACGCCCCGCAGACCAGCCGCGCGAAGTTTCGCGTCTCAAGCCCAGGACCGGTCAGCGTGGGAGTGCAGTTCGTGAACGACTTCCTCGACGAGAAGAATCCGGACCCAAAGCTTCGCGATCGGAACCTTTTCCTCACCATCATTGAAGTGACACCGCCCAAGGCAGCTGCTGCGGTCGCGGACAAGGCGCCCGTGGCTGACGCTCATCGCAGTCTGCTCCTGAGCTTCGCCAACAGCGCATTTCGCCGGCCCGTGAGCAGCGAGGAACTCGCTCCCTATGCCGCCATCGTCGAGGCGGAATTGAAGCAGGGCGCGAAGTTCGACGAAGCGATGCTCGCGGGCTACAAGGCCATCCTCTGCTCGCCGGACTTCCTGATGATCGGCCTGGAATCGGGAGTGCCGCAGCGCGGGAACCTCGGTGATTTCGCGCTCGCATCGCGGCTGTCGTTCTTCCTTTGGAACTCGATGCCCGATGCGACGCTGCTCGATCTTGCGGCGAAGCACGAGCTGTCGAAATCCGCGACCCTCACCGCGCAGGTCACACGGATGCTGGTCGATCCGCGCTCCGATCGCTTCATCACCCACTTCCTTGATGAATGGCTGGAGTTGAAGAAGATCGATTTCACCACGCCGGATCCGAACCTTTATCCCGAATACGATCCGTGGTTGCACGACTCGATGCTCGCCGAAAGTCGCGCCTGCTTCCGCCGCATGCTCACGCAGAACCTCGGCGTGCGCGAAGTCATCGCGGGCGATACGCTGCTCATCAATCAGCGCCTCGCGGAACTCTACGGCATTCGCGGTGTGGCAGGCTCGGACTTCCGCGAAATCAAAGTGCCCGCGGGTTCTGCGCGCGGAGGCTTTCTCACGCAGGCCGCGGTGTTGAAAGTAACCGCCAACGGCACCGCGACATCGCCGGTGTTGCGAGGCGTGTGGGTGATGGAGCGCATCCTCGGCATTCCGCGCCAGCCTCCGCCGCCGAACATTCCCGCCATCGAGCCCGACGCCACGGGCGCGGTCACCATCCGCCAGATGATCGAGAAGCATCGCGCCGATGCTGCGTGCGCGTCGTGCCACGCCAAGATGGATCCGCCCGGACTCGCGCTCGAGAACTTCGATGCCATCGGCGGCTGGCGTGATCATTACCGGCTCGCAGGGCAGCCGAAGAAAGTGCGTGTGGGCAAAGGCAAGGATTCCAAGCTGGTCGATGAGCCATCCATCGAGATCGTCAGCGATGCCGCGCTCCGCAGGAACCGTGTTAAATTGCGCCTCGGCTCCGCAGTCGATGCCACCGGCCAGCTCGCCGATGGCCGCACCTTCACCGACATCAACGGCCTGCGCGAACTTCTGCTGAAGGACGAGGACGCCCTTGCCCGCAACGTCGCACGGCAGTTCATGATCTACGCGACCGGCGCGGGCATCCGCTTCGCCGATCGCGAGGCCATCGACGCCATCGCGGCAAAGACCAAGGCTGCGAAACACGGCCTGCGTTCCATCGTTGAAGCCGTGGTGGCCAGCGAACTGTTTCAAACCAAGTGAGGCCTAAAACCCATCAATCGTCCGGATGCACAATCTCAGGATCACCCGCCCTATAACAGGCTCTGAAGTTCGAGATGTTCAGCGTGTAAATGAACCGGGCTTTTGCTTTGCGAGCAGCGACGAGGTGCAGGTAGTCGTAGATGCCGCCTCCACGCACTCCACGTGCCTGGGCTTCACGCATGGCGCGGAGCAGGTCGGGGATTGCCAATGTGACGATGTTCAGCCTGGGGACGAAGTCGTTCTCCAGGACATCGGCGACGAAGCTAGCCTGCAATTGAAAGGACTTCTTGCCACCAGTCAGGGTGCTAAAGGTTTCGGCAATCCCGTGCAGGTAGATGTTCAGCAGGGTGGACTTGCTCGCTTTCAAAATCAGGTCAAGACAACGCTGATGGTGCTGCTCGGATCCGATCATTGCGGCGACGAGGACGGAACTGTCAATCAAGTCGCTCACACCTTTTTGAAAGGGGCCAACAGTTGTTCTTCACGTTCGTCCCGCATTTCCTGGATCGCTTTGACGGCATCAAAGCCTTCCCAACCCACGATCACTCGGACGCCCCCCTTTCGCACCACCTTCACTTCTGGTGCCTCCTCTTCGATCTGGATCTTGTCACCGATCATCTCGGCTTTGAGTTTGGTCCCTTTTCGCAGGTTCAGCTTCTCACGCATCCGCTTCGGGAGCAGGATGCGTCCAGCTGCATCGATGGTCAGGTGCGCTGTCATTGAATACATAATGCCAGTTCTTTTCCCATTTACAATCCCATTTTCATCCCCAGTTCTATTCCCATGACTCACATCGCCACCTCTGGCCTGAACCGCCGCACCTTCCTCCGCGCCTCCGGTGCCGCGCTCGCCCTGCCGTTTCTCGATGCAATGCGCCCTGTCTTCGGCAAGGCCGCCGATGCGCCGCGCCGCATGATTTCCATCTGCACAAACCTCGGCATTCTCGAACGGCACTTCTATCCCGCGGAGGCCGGACGCAGCTTCGCGCTCACGCCGTATCTCGAAGCCGTCAAAGACTTCCGCGATCAGTTCACGATCGTCTCCGGCAGTTCGCATCCCGATGTCACCGGCGGGCACTCCGCCGAGGTGACGTTTCTCACCGCAGCGCCACACCCGGGCACCGCGTCATTCCGCAACAGCATCTCGCTCGATCAATTCGCCGCCGAGCGCATCGGCCATCTCACGCGCGTCTCCGCGCTGCCGCTCGTCGTATCCAAGTCGGGCAACCAGTCGCTGTCCTTCACTTCCAGCGGCGTCATGCTGCCGGCGGAGCGCAGTCCGGCGCAGGTGTACAAGGCCTTGTTCGTCGCGGGCGACGCCGCCGCCGTGCAGAAGCAGCTCGATCAACTCCGCACCGGTCGCAGCATTCTCGACGCCGTCGCCGACCGCGCCGCCGCCTTGCAAAAGCAACTCGGCAGCGCCGATCGCGAACGGCTCGATCAATACTTCACCTCCGTCCGCGAAGTGGAGAAGCGCCTGCTCATCGCCGAGGAATGGGAGCGCAAGCCCAAGCCCAAGGTGGATGTCCCTGCGCCCAAGGACGGCGAATACCTGCTCGAAAAACTCGGCGCGATGTATGACCTCGCGCACCTCGCATTCGCGACCGACAGCACGCGGCTGATCACCTTGTTCATCAAACTCGACGGCTTCAGCGAGCACATCCCCGGCGTGAGCAGCGAGAGTCACAACCTCTCCCACCACGTCGGCCGCGAGGACAAGCTGCGCGAATTGAAGAACCTCGAACTCGCCGAGTTCCAGCAGCTCAAAGCCCTGCTCACCAAGCTGCAATCCAGCACGGAAGGCGACGCCACGCTGCTCGACCGCACACAGGTCCTCTACGGCAGCAACCTCGGCAACGGCAACAATCACGACACCAAAAACCTGCCCATCCTTCTCGCTGGCGGCGGCTTCAAACACGGCCAGCACCTCGCCTTCGACAGGACGAACAATTACCCGCTGCCGAATCTCTTCGTCTCCATGCTCCAACGTCTCGGCATCGAAGCGGACAAGTTCGCCTCCTCCAAAGGCACGCTGAAGGGTCTTGAGTTGGCGGGGTGATCCGCCGTTCCCACCATGATGGCTGGGAGCAGATCACGCGACGCGAATCCAGCCAGGCCGTGCCCATGCCGCGAGCGCGGGAGTTTGAACCACGGAGATACAATAATCGCAGCGAGGACACGGGGACGGAATCAGCCCGACCAGATCACCAATCAATGGATCAAACCCGCCCGGCGCGCCATCACCTGCGCCCGTAAGACCGGCGGGAATCAGTTCACCATCCCGCGCGACCGGCACCACCTCAACGAATTTGGCACCGACGGACTGATCGGGCCGGTGGTGCGCTCCCCGGGGGGAAGCAGGCGAAAGACACCGGCTGTCCCGCTTGAAAACGCACGCCCGAGTATTCAGTGTCGCGCTCAACGCTGTGGCGACCTCGCCGAAAAAGTAACCCTGACGCCGGACCGTGCTATTCCCTCCCATGAAAACCCTCCCCTCCCTGCTCCTTGCCCTCGCCCTCGGACTCCCCGCTTCGGCACTCTCCGCGCAGCCCAACATCGTCCTGCTCATGGGCGACGATCACGGCTGGGAGGAGACCGGCTACAACCAGCATCCGCACGTGAAGACACCGGTGCTCGATGAAATGGCCGCCACCGGCTTTCGCTTCGAGAATTTTTACGCCGCGCATCCGAACTGTTCGCCCACGCGCGCGAGTTTCATGACCGGGCGCCATCCGAACCGCATGGGCACCTTCGCGCCCGGCTTCTCCTTCCGCCCGGAGGAAATCACCATTGCACAAATCCTCGCGAAGGCGGGCTATCGCTGCGCGCATTTCGGAAAATGGCACCTCGGCCCCGTCAAAGCCGCGTCGCCGACCAGCCCGGGCGCAATGGGATTTCACGAGTGGCTTTCGCACGACAATTTCTTCGAGATGAACCCGTCGCTCTCGCGCAACGGCGGCCCGCCCGAGGTCATCAAGGGCGAAGGCTCCGAGGTCGTCATCACCGAGGCGATCCGCTTCATCGATCGCGCGAAGCAAGAGGGCAAACCGTTCTTCACCGTCGTGTGGTTCGGCTCGCCGCATGAGCCTTACAGCGGACTCCCCGCCGACCTCGCGCTCTACGACGACCTGCCCGCGAAATACTCGACGAAGAAGGTGAAGCTCACCTCGAACGAAACCGGCGGCCCCGTCACCCGTCCGCAGGGCGAGGTGCTGCGCGAACGCTACGCCGAGATCACCGCGATGGATCGCGCCATCGGCACGCTCAGGAAACATCTCGCCGCGCAAAAGCTCCGCGACAACACGCTGCTCTTCTACTGCGGCGACAACGGCACCTCCGCCGACGGCTCGCTCGGCTCGCCGCACCGCGGCGTAAAAGGCGCGGTGTACGATGGCGGCACGCTGGTCCCCGGATTGATCGAGTGGCCCGCCCGCATCCCGCAGCCCCGCAGCACGACTGTCCGCGCCAGCACGACCGACCTGCTGCCCACGATCTGCGCCATCACCGGCCAGCCGCTCCCCGCGCGCCCCATCGACGGCATTGATCTCTCGCCCGCGCTCGACGGAAAAATCACCGCGCGCCCGAAGCCGCTCTATTTCTGGGAATTCACCGGCGGCTCCGGCAAAGGAAAAGCCGTGCCTTACCTCGAGCCCGAATTGCAAAAAGGCACCACGCCCCTCGCCAAACTCATGGGCGGAAAAGCCACGCGCGACTTCACCAACCACCGCCACCCGACGATCAGCGACACCGACTACGCCGGCCCGCGCGCAATCATCGAGGGCAACCTCAAGCTCGTCATCCACGACGGCAGGGCCGGCGAACCCAGACGCGAACTCTTCGATCTCAAATCCGATCCCGCCGAGAAAACCAATCTCATCGAGCAGCAACCCGCCGCCGCCGAGAAGCTCCAGACGGCCCTGCGCGACTGGCAGAAGAGCGTGCTGCACAGCCTCACGGGCGCGGACTACACGAAGTGAATGACCCTCGCCACCTCCTGCAAAACTGCTCCGCTGGCGTTCCCTCCACCGCTCGATGTGAACCAGAAGACCGCGGGGCAAATGGTTGGATCACGCGTTCTCTCATGATCTCGAAACTTCCTTTCGCGCCCCTGCTTTTGATCGGCGTTGCCATGCTCTCGTGCGCCGGACAATTGGCGGTCGCAGCGGACGCGCCGCGTTTCGAGCGGGACATCCTGCCGATCTTTTACCACCACTGCTTCAGTTGCCACAGCGAGAAGCAGGCGAAGCCAAAGGGCAAACTGCGCCTCGATTCGGCGGAGTCGATTCGCGCCAGCCATGCGCTCGTGCCGGGCAAGCCCGACGGCAGCGCACTGCTGAAGCGGGTGTCGCTGCCGCATACCGATGCCGAAGTGATGCCGCCGCTGAAGGGCGGCGCGCAGCCGTTGAACGATGCGGAGCGCGCGATGCTGCGGCAATGGATCGCCGATGGGGCGAAGCTCGACTCGTGGGTGAAGTTCGATCATCGCGGGGCTGCGTTGCCGGCGGGCGATCCGTCGCTCGCACAGGCGGATGTGCGGCAACTGAGCGCGGAAGTGCAGAAGCGCGTGGATCGATCCCATGCGGCGAAGGGCACGAAGCTGAACGCTCCGGTAAGCGACGAGACATTCCTGCGCCGTGTGTATCTCGATGTCGTGGGCCGCATCCCGAGCCTCGAGGAGAGCACGCGTTTCCTCCTCAGCAACGACGCCGACAAGCGCGCGAAGCTGATCGATGAACTCCTCGGCAGCGAGGGCTACGTGAGCCACATGTTCAACTGGAAGGCCGATCTCCTGCGCGTGAACACGCGCGGGCTTGCCGCCGGCCAGCCGGGCAAGCTTTACGACGACTGGGTGAAGGACGCGATCCGCTCGCGCCTGCCTTATGATGAGTTTGTGCGACGGCTGGTCACCGCGAACGGGCAGCTCTGGGAAAATGGCGCGGTCGGGTTCTACCTCCGCGACCTCGGCATGCCGCTAGACCACATGTCGAACCTGACGCGCATCTTCCTCGGCACGCGGATCGAATGCGCGCAGTGCCACGACCACCCGCTGGAGCCGATCACGCAGCAGGATTTCTATCAGATGGTGGCGTTCACCTTTGGAGTGAGCAATCTCGGCAGCCCCGGCGGGTATTCGCCCGACAATGTGAAGCAGTGGCCGGCAATCAAGGCGAAGCTGGCCGCGATGGACAGGGACGAATCCCTCTCGCAGGCCGTGAGCGGCACGATCGCGCCGATGAAGCGCCTCACGCAGG
>CAZUUP010000055.1:0-16541 GCA_964623105.1 uncultured Akkermansia sp. | reverse complement strand
AGCCGCCGAGGTAAGCGCTTTTCACCTGCGGATTCTTCCGCAGCGCGGCGGCCTGGTCTTGCAAGATGATCCGCCCAGTTTCGAGCACATAGCCCGCGTGCGAGACGGCCAGCGCGAGGTTTGCATTCTGCTCGACCAGCAAGATTGTGATGCCCTGCTGCCGGTTGATCTCCACGATTTTCTCGAAGATGGTCTTCACCAGCAGTGGAGCGATGCCCAGCGACGGTTCATCCAGCATCAGGAACCGCGGCTTGCTCATCAGCGCGCGGCCGATGGCCAGCATCTGTTGTTCGCCGCCCGAGAGCGTGCCGGAGACCTGTTTCTCGCGTTCTTTCAGCCGCGGGAAGACGTTGAATACATAGTCAATGTCCGCCAGAACCTGTGGGTGATCGCGGCGCAAATACGCGCCCATGCGCAGGTTCTCCATCACGGTCAGATTGGCGAAAACCATGCGTCCCTCGGGGACATGGGCGAGGCCGAGCTTCACGATATCGTGTGCCGCCATGCGGGTGATTTCGCGGCCGTCGAACCGCACTTCGCCCCCGTGCGCCCGCTGCAATCCGGAGATCGCCCGCAGCGTAGTGGTTTTGCCGGCGCCATTGCCGCCGATCAACGTGACGATCGAACCCTGCCCGACCGACAGAGAGATCCCATGCAGCGCGGCGATGGCGCCGTAGTTTACCTGGAGGTTTTTGACTTCAAGCATTTGGAACAAGGCAAAAGGAACAGGGAACAGGGCAAAAGTAAAAAGGCAAAAGGCAAAAGTGGGGGCGGTTGGGGGGCGGAAGGCAAAAGGTAAAAGGCAAAAGGCAAAAGTGAATTTACTGGGGTTGAGCGCGTTTGGCGGAGGAGACGATGGCTCCGAAGATTTTCATGAGTTCGCCGGCCTCTTGTCGGAGGGCGTCAGATTCGGGATCGGTAGCGATGTCCGTCGCCGCGAGAAGTCGCAGCCAATAATGGGTTTCACGAGCTTCTTTCAAACAGATGGCGTTCTTGCTGATGAAGTCGGCGCGGCTCTGTCCTGCCTGCGCCTCTTCCGCATTCGCTCCGACGCTCGTAGCCGCGCGTAACAACTGCGAGATCAGTGAACGGTCAGCCCGATGTTCGCTTTCCAACCGGCGGCAGAACTTCACGACCCGCACGGCAAAGGCAAAAGTGCGTTCCCGAATATCCCAAGGTTTATCGTGTGATTCCGTGTTCACTTTTGCCCTTTACCTTTTTCCTTTTGCCTTACTCGGCGGTTTCCTCGCCGAGATACGCCTCGATAACCTTCGGATTCCGTCGCACCTCGGCGGGCGTGCCCTCGGCGATTTTGACGCCGTAATCGAGGACGGCGATGCGTTCGCAGATGCCCATCACCACTTGCATGTCGTGTTCCACCAGCAGCACGGCGAGACGATACTTGTCCTTGACGAAGCGGATGAGCTGCATCAGCTCGACCTTCTCCGTCGGGTTCATGCCGGCGGCGGGTTCGTCGAGCAGGAGGAGGCGGGGTCGTGTCGCGAGGGCGCGGACGATTTCCAGCCGCCGTTGACTGCCGTAAGGAAGGCTGCGGGCGGGCGTGTCCCGATGCTTGCCCAGGTCGAAAATGTCGAGGAGTTCCATGACTTGGGTTTCGATTTCCCGCTCTTCCTTCCGAAACACCGGGCCGCGGCACAGTGCGTGGATCACCCCGCTGACAATGTGGAGGTGAAACGCTACGCGCACGTTGTCGAATACCGACAGGGAGGGAAAGAGCCGGATGTTTTGAAAGGTACGCGCCACGCCGTGCCCGGTGATGATGTAGGGTTTCAAGCCGTGGATGTCGTGCCCTTGAAAGACGATGGTGCCCTCCGTCGGCTCATATACTCCGGTCACGAGGTTGAAGACGGTTGTTTTGCCCGCGCCGTTGGGGCCGATCAGTCCGAAAAGCTGGTCGGTCTGGATGGTTAGATTCAGCGCGTTGACCGCGGTTAATCCGCCAAACCGGATTGTGCAGTTGCGCATGTCGAGCAGTGGGGCGGAGGTGCCGGCGGAGTTCATGGCCGATCAAATTTTTGATTTCGCCCGGCTGCGACTGGCCCATGAAAACAACCCCTGCGGCCGGGCCAGCATCAGGATGATGACGAGCAGGGAATAGATGATCATCCGCGTGTCGGCGATCCATCTCAGGTTGTTGAAGGGTGCGGCGAAGGGCAACGACACCGGCGCGGTGGCCAGCATTCGCAAACCTTCCGGCAGCAGCGTCAACAGGACGGCGGCGATGATCACGCCCACGGTGTTGCCCATGCCACCGAGGATGACCATGACGACAATCTCAATCGACTTCATGAAATCAAAGCCCGTGGGGGCGATGGTAAGAATCGAGTGGCCATATAACCCGCCCGCCACGCCCGCGAAAAAAGCTCCGACCACGAATGCCGTGATCTTGTAGCGGGTCGTGTTGATTCCCATTGCCTCGGCGGCGATCTCGTCGTCGTGGACCGCCAGGAAGCCGCGGCCGTAGGTCGAGTTCACCATGCACACCACCGCGTAAATCGTCAGCGCGGCAAAGGCATATACCCAGAACAGATTCGTGTAGGCGGGAATGCCGTTCAAGCCCAGTGCTCCACCCAGCGCGTCAACGTTTCGCAGCAACACCCGGATGATTTCCCCGAAGCCGAGCGTGACAATGGCCAGATAATCACCCTTGAGCCGGAGGGAAGGCGCACCGACGAGCACGCCGGCCAGGGCCGCTGCCAACCCGCCGCCGATGAGAGCCAGCAGAAACAGGAACTGAACGCCCGCCCCGTGGGTCAGGCTCGGGATCAGCTTCGGTCCGCCGAACATGGTGATAGCGGCGGCAGTATAGGCACCCACCGCCATGAAGCCCGCGTGCCCAAGCGAGAACTGCCCGGTGTAGCCGTTGATAAGGTTCAGGCTGACGGCGAGGATGATGTTGATCCCGATGTTCGAGATGATCAGCGCAAAGTAAGAATCCATTCGCGCGGAGGCGGCCGACATCAAGCCCGCCAGGGCGATGGCCGACACAAGGGCGATTTGCGAACGCGGGATCATTTGGCATCAACGGCAACTGACAGGGACGCTGCGAACGGGTCCGTTGGCGGAGACTACAGGCCCGCCGCCCCGGTCGTAAATACCGAACCCCGAGCCGTGATTGTCGCGCGGGTTGATCGGGTCTCGATTGGCGGGACATTTCTGAGGGGAGTTCATGCGCCGTAGCACGGGCGTCTGGCCGACGGATCGGCGATGATCGGGCAACGAGGGGCGTTCACGCCGGGGCCGTTTGGGGTGGGGTGCGAAATATTTGCCGATTGTTGTGGCTATTTCGGAAGAATGAAGCATGTTACCCCCCGTCTGTTAGATAGCTTGTGTCTTTCAAGGCCTGCGGAATCCTCAAGTGAACTCAGTTCAGTGATGATTTTAGACCCGACGTTCGGGAACAGTCTGTGGAAAGTTACGGTTTGTCGGACAGTAAAACATCACATGAGTAATAAATTGTTTGTGGGGAATCTCTCCTTCAACACCACTGAGAACGACCTGAATGACGCGTTTGCGGCGTTTGGTACGGTCACGGAGACGAACCTGATGATGGATCGCATGACCAATCGCCCGCGCGGCTTTGGTTTCGTGACCATGAGTTCGGCGGACGAGGCCCAAAAGGCTATCGCGGGTTTGAACGGCAAGGAAATGGACGGCCGGGCGCTGACGGTTAACGTCGCCAAGCCGCGTGAAGAACGCACCGGTGGCGGCGGTGGCGGTGGCGGTCGTCGCGAATACGGTGGTGGCGGCGGCGGCGGTCGTGGCCGTTACTAATCCGTTGTTGAATTTGATCACGTCGGGGTCCGGCTTTGCTGCCGGGCCCCGACTTTTTTGTGGGCGTGGCGGTTTGAGGAGCGTGGTGACGGGCGAATTGGCGAGAAGCTTGGTGCAGGACGGAGGCTGCGCGGAGACCTGCTTGGGCATGGGCGAGTTGTAGCTACTGTGACGGGTCCGCTGTGCCGCCTTGACGGGTGGATGAGGGTCGATAGCTTCCCGCACCCGGCGAGCGGGCGGGGCGAGATTTTGGAATTTTGACATGAGTTCGGCAGCTTCGGATGGTTTTGCGGGCATGAATGCGGCTTCCCCCGACGGGGCGGAGCGCGTGGAGTCGCTGGCGGAGCGGTTGCGGGCGGCGGCGGCGGTGCTGGAGGCGGTGGCGGGAAACCGGGCGTTGCTGGCCGGATTGTCGGATGAGGAGCGGACGCGGTTGCTGCGGGCGGCGGGGCAGGTGTCGCGGCCGGACGCGGTGGACCGGCGACGGTTGGTGAAGGCAACCCAACGGCAGCGCAAGGCGGCGCGGGCGCAGCGGGCCGAGAGCGTGCTGGCGGAGACGGGCATCCGAAAGCTGCGGCGCGAGCCGGTGTTCACGACGCCGAACGTGTACCCGCCGGCGGGCTTTTTGCAGGAGGAGGTGGCGGACCAGCCAGATTTTCGCGAAGCGGTGGAGCCGCAGAACTGCTACATCTGCAAACAGGACTACGCGGCGATTCACCATTTTTACGACCAGCTCTGTCCTGCGTGCGCGGAGGTGAATTTTCGGAAACGGACGGAGCTGGCTGACTTGCGCGGGCGGGTGGCGTTGCTGACGGGCGGGCGGGTGAAAATCGGCTATCAGGCGGGGATCAAGTTGTTGCGGGCGGGGGCGCAGTTGATCGTGACGACGCGGTTTCCGCGCGATTCGGCGGCGCGCTATGCGCAGGAGCCGGATTTCGCGGACTGGGGGCATCGGTTGGAGATTTTTGGCCTCGATTTGCGGCACACGCCGAGTGTGGAGGCCTTTTGCCGGCATCTGCTGGCGACCCGGAGCCGGCTGGACTTCATTGTGAACAATGCGTGCCAGACCGTTCGGCGGCCGCCGGATTTCTACCGGCACATGATGGAGCGGGAAAATGCGGCCCTGAGCGCGCTACCTGCGCCGGTGTCGCGGCTGCTTGGAACGTACGAGGGGTTGCGCGGGTATCAAATGCTGCCCGAGGGGGGATCGCCGGTGGCGACGACCGCCGGGGCTCTGCCGCACGCGCCGGCGCTGTCGCAGGTGGCGTTGCTGCCGGAAGAGTTGGCGGCGCAGCGGGACCTGTTTCCCGAGGGGCGGCTGGACCAAGACCTGCAGCAGGTGGATTTGCGGGAGCGCAATTCCTGGCGGCTGACGCTCGCAGAGGTCCCGACGGTGGAGTTGCTGGAGGTGCATCTGGTCAATGCGGTGGCACCGTTCATCCTCAACGCCCGGCTGAAGCCGCTCATGATGCGTTCGCCCGAGCGGGACAAGCACATCGTCAACGTGTCGGCGGTGGAGGGGCAGTTTTATCGCAAGTTCAAGACGACCCGCCATCCGCACACGAACATGGCCAAGGCGGCGTTGAACATGATGACGCGCACTTCGGCTGCTGATTATTACGCAGACGGCATCCACATGAACGCGGTGGATACGGGCTGGGTGACGGACGAAGATCCGATGCACATCGCGGAGCGCAAGGTGAGGGAGCATCGGTTCAGTCCGCCGCTCGACATCGTGGACGGGGCGGCGCGGATCGTGGATCCGATTATTGCCGGATTTAACACGGGGCAGCACGTGTGGGGGAAGTTTCTGAAGGACTATCAGCCTACCGATTGGTGACGGGAAACGGGCAATCCCCAACCCTTGAGCGGCCAGGCAGGCAAGGGCGGAGCCGGAGAGTTTTGAGGCGATTGGCCCGGGATGCTTCCGCGTCGGCTCGGTGCAGGCTGGCTACTCGGCGAGGAGTTTTTCGACGAAGGCAGCGAGTTCAGGGCGGGCGTTGACTTCGCGGACGACACCTTTTTTGTCCAACAGCCAGAGCGTGGGGAGGCTGGTGATGTTGAACTTTTTTGGGAGCGGGCCATCCCAACTCTTACCATCGAAAGCTTGCGGCCAGCGGATTTGCTCGCGCTGGACGAAGGCGTCGAGGCGGGCGCGGTCGGAGTCCAGGCTGATGCCGATGATCTCGAACCCGCGGGGATTCCATTTCTGGTAGAGGGCCTTGAGCTGGGGCATTTCCGCTACGCAGGGGCCGCACCAAGTGGCCCAGAAATCGAGGAGAACAACTTTGCCCCGCAGGCGCGCCAGATCGACCGCACGCTGATCGAGGGCGGTGAACCGGATTTCGGGGCGGGTGCCGATCGGTTCGAGTTCCGAGAGCAATTTGCGGGCGCCGCCCTTGGCGACTTCACCGGCGTTGCTGGCGAGAATCTCGCTGGCGATCTGGCGTCCGCGAGCGCCGTCGACGTTGAAGCCGACGCCGAGCAGGAAATCGTAGGCCTCGGACCGCTCGGGGAAATCGCGAAGCAACGACCGAACCCCCTTTTCGTATTCGGCGAACATGGTTGCGCGACCCTGGAAGTGGAGTCGCATGGCGGAGCGCTCGACGATCTGATGACGAACTTCGAAGCGGTTGTGCCGGGGCAGCGCGGGGTCAGCGAGGAGGGCGGCGGCCAGTTGTTCGAGGCGGGGGAATTCGGAATCGGCGCCCAGGCGCGTGGCGGCGACGAGTTGCTGGTGTTCCAACCAGCGCGCGGCGGCGGCTTGGGAATGCCCGGGGAACCGGGCGGCAAACTCACGCGCGAGGCCGGCGGCGGCAAGGCGATCGCGCAGAAGCGACTGGCGGGCGCGGGCCATGGCTTCGCGGTCGTCGGGGCGCGCGTTGGAAGACAAACTTGGGCTGGCAATTTTGTCGGCGGCGAGCACGCGTTCCCAAGCCTGATCGGGGGCGATGGCGGCCGGGAGAAGGGCCGGAGATGGGGGAGCGGGCTCGGCGGCGCGGAGCATTGATGCGACCGCGAAGAGCAGGGGGATGAAGACGAACGGAGACATCGGGACGTTGATCAAACTTCCGTGAGATGGGTTGGCAAGCGCTGCGTCTCGACCCAGCGGGCCAAGAGCCACAGGGTGTCGGCGAGGCGATTGAGGTAGATGATGATCTCTGGATTGTTCAACTGGCCGGCCTCGTGGAGGGAGCAGACACGGCGTTCGGCGCGGCGGCAGACGGTGCGGGCGACGTCGAGAGCGGCGGAGTTGACGGTCGCGCCCGGCGTGGCCCAACCCTTGAAGGAAATCTTGCGGGATTCGAGTTCGCGGACCAGGGCGTCGAGCTGGGCGGTCATCTCGGGGGTGACGAGCTTGAAGCCGTCTTTGACGTAGCGTGGCAGGTCATCGACGCCGGTGGCCAGTTCGCCCATGAGGGTCACGAGTTCCTTTTGGATGGCGAAGAGATGGTCGTGGAGGAAGGGGGATTCGGCGGTGGCGCGTGCCATGCCGAGGGCGGCGTTCAACTCGTCCACCGAGCCGTAGGCTTCGACGCGGGGATGGCATTTGGAGACCCGGCGGTTGTACATCAACCCGGTGGTGCCGCGGTCGCCGGTTTTGGTGGCAATACTCATGGGGAGCGAAGTTAGCGGCGAGTTGGTTGGGCGAAAGTATTTTTCGCCGCGGTATTTGCCTGAATGCGGACTAGCGGGTGACTGAGCGCGGGCGCAGGTGTTGGCGAGGGCTGAGCGCGCACCACAGCGCCGGGATTTGATCCGCGACGATGGTTTTGTTCGGGGAGGTTAGGCGACGGGCGCGTCGGGGCTGTTCGCCTCCTGCCGGGGCGGTTGTTGTACCGCGTGAAAGGCATACCCGAGCCCGGCGCCGAATCCGCAGCCGTAGCCGATGCCCCACATCAATTTGCTGAGGTCACTGCGGGCGGCCTGGCCGAGCAAGTCCGGCGGAAAGCTCTTGCCGAGCACCCACGCGTAAAGCAATCCGCCGCTGAAATAACCGGCGGAATGGAGAACGAAGAGACCGAGGGCAACCCGGGGCAACATCGACCACGACCGAAATCCCCAGCACAGGATCACGCTCAGGCCAAGGGTGCCGAGCAGCGAGGCAAACCATTCGCCGAGGTGGTTCCGGGCGGTGAACCACACCACGGACCACACCAGCGCATACGTGCCGAAGGCGGTGAGAAAGAAGCCCAGGAAGCGTGGCACGCTGACGGGCACCTGCATCAGGCCGCGGAGGGCGACACCCGCCACGGCGATGAACGTAGCGGCCCAGACGGAGTAGGTTCCGGCTTCTCCCAGTTGCCTGAACAACCATCCCCCAATCCACGCCCAACTTCCGAAAACCAGCAGGCTGGCACCGCCGAAACCCAGCATTCCAATCCGGACGCTTCGCCACACACTGTGGCATGGCGCGACGGCGTTTGCATTGTCGGCGGCGGCCAGCAGAAAGCCGAACGGAGATTTTGGGGCGTTCATAAAGGTAACTGATTGGCGGCAGCGTTGGGCGCGGGCCGGTGGAACAACTGGCTAGTCCCGGCTTGGTGGCAGGGGATCGATCGGGTCGGCTTGGTGCCTGAAGTTGGGTTGCCGGGGCTCATGGTTCCAACCATCTGCCGAAGCCATCCGATTGGAGAATCTCGATCTTCTCAGCAGGTTGGCGGTGAATGCGGGCTTGGACTCTGGGGCTCCGGCGGACCAGTTCAAGTCCGGCGTCCGGTCCGAGGACGCTGATGGCGGTGGCGAGGCTGTCAGCGGTGATGCCGTCCGGGGCAATTACCGTCACGAGACTGTGATCGGTGATCGGGCGGCCGGAGCGCGGATCGATGATATGAGAGTAGCGCTTGCCGCCCAGCTCCAGCCTCTGGAAAAAATCCCCGGATGTGGACAGGGCGGCGTTGGCGAGGGTGACGTGCTGGGACGCCGGGGCAGATTGCGCGTCCAGCGAGGGAACTTCAATCCGCCAGCCGGTTTTGCCGGGCGGCGGGTCTCCCGCAACCATGTCACCTGCGACGGCGACGAGGGCGCGGTTGATCCGGTGTTTTCGCAGCACCTTCATGGCTTCGTCCGCGGCGTAGCCTTTGGCGATGCCGCCCAGATCGAGGCTCATTTCAGGGACCAACAGTCGGGCCGTTCGCCGCCGCGGATCAAGTTCGAGGTGCCGGTAACCGGTGGCTTCGCGGGCGGCGGCGAGCTTTTCGAGGCTGGGCATTTCGCGCTGGCGTCGGGCCCGTCGCCAGACCTGGACCAGCGGTCGCACGGTGACGTCGAACGCGCCTTCGGTGCGGGCGGCGAGCCGCTGCGCCCGGTCGAGGACAAGCCAGAGGTCCGGACCTGCCGGCATTGCCTGGCCGCTGCCGGCGGACTTCGAGAGCCGGGTGACTTCGCTGGCATCCTCGTAGTCGCTGAGCAAGGCGTTCAACTCGGCGACGCGGGCGAAGGCGGCTGCTGCCGCGGTGTCGCCTCGTGCCTGATCCGGGGCGTATAGGACGATGCGAAACTCGACGCCCATTTGAGGCCGAGAATATTCGCAACGGGTCAGCGGCGCTGCGGGCTCGGGGGTCCGGCAGGCGAAGCCGGCGACGAGCAACAGGGCAGTGAATATCCAACACGGGCGCGACATGCTTGGAATCTATGCGCCGAATGGGCTTGGCGACAGTGGAAAACCCGCTCGGGACGGAGGAATGAAGCGCTTGCCGGGCCATGCCGGTTCGCCGGGTAAGACGGTTGCTCACCCGGGTTCGGGGCTGTAGGTGCCGGTGCCGACGAGACGTTCGAAAATGGGGGATGCCATCAGCGTGGTGACGACCGCCATGATGACGAGGGTGGCGAAGAGACCTTCCGAGATGATGCCGCGCTGGAGGCCGATGTTGATGATGATGAGTTCCATCAAGCCGCGGGCGTTCATGAGCGCACCGATTCCGAGCGCCTCGCGATTGGAGATGCCGGTCCAGCGGGCGGCCAGATAGCAGGCCAGACCTTTGCCGAGAATGGCGGCGACGAGAACGGCGCCGCACATGAGCCAGAGGAAGCCGGAATTGAGGAGGGTGATTTTGGTGTTCAATCCGGAGTAGGTGAAGAAGAGGGGGAGCAACAAGGCGACGCCGAGCGGTTGGATGCGGGCGATAAGGTCCCGGGCCCAGATGCCGCGGGGGATGGCCGCACCCATCACGAACGAGCCGAACACGGCGTGGAGTCCGATCAAATCGGTGAACCACGCACCCAAGGCCATGAGTGCGAGCCCAAGGACCAGGCCGGCCTCGGAGAGGACATGATCCGTGATGACGTGTGTTTGGAGGCGGGCGAGCAGGGGTTTGATGAGCAGCAGGGTTACAGTCACGAAGCCAATTCCGCCGCCGATGTTGATCACGGAGTGGGCGAGGCTGTTATCGAAGCTAGCAAGCACCACGGCGAGCAGGCACCAGGCCGTGGCGTCGTCGATGGCGCCGGCACCGAGGGCGACCGTGCCCATGGTGGTGCCGGCGAGCCGCTTGAAATGGATAATGCGCGCGAGCATGGGGAAGGCGGTGATGCACATTGAGGCGCCAAGGAACAGCGTGGCTTCGAAAAGGCTGGTCTTCGCCGGGAAGAGATGGGTGTGATGAAAGAAAACCCAACCGAGCCCGGCGCCCAGTATAAACGGCGCCACCATGCCGGCGGCGGAAACGGCGATGGAACTTTTAAGGCGCTTCCGAACGATATCCACCCTGAATTCCATGCCCACGACAAACATGTACAATGCCAGGCCAAGCTGGGAGGCGGGGAACAGGTAGGACTGGGTGTCACGGAGCTTTTGGGAGGGATCCCACGGGAAGAGCCAGCGCTGGGCGTCCGGGGCGAGCAGGCCGAACAGGGAAGGCCCGAGGAGGACGCCGGCGATCATCTCGGCCACCACCTGGGGCTGGCCGAGGCGGGCGGCGAGGAGGCCAACGCAGCGGCAGAACAGCAGGATGACCGCGATTTGGAGGAAGAATTGGACCGCGAGCTGGACGTTGTTCATGGCCGCGAGCCGGACCGGGCCGGCTTGGAGGGCTGACCGCGCTGGGGCGGAGGACGGCGATTCATATCTTTTTGATACAATGAGGCAAATCTACTGGTAACTGAAATCGTATTTTCGCATGGGAATCATGCCGTTGCGGCATTACCGTGGCAGCGGCGATGGAAATCTGGCATCTGCGATACTTTCAGGCCGTGGCGGAGGAATTGAACTTCTCGAAGGCGGCCCGACGGCTGCGGGTCGCCCAGCCGGCGGTGAGCCGCGCGGTAAAGCAACTGGAGGAGAAGCTGGGGGTGCAGTTGCTGGTCCGCACCAAGCGTTCCGTGGCGCTGACATCCGCCGGCGGCGTGCTGCTGCAGGAGACGGGTGGGTTGTTCGAGCAGTTGGAGGAAATCACGCGGCGGGTGCGACGGACGGCGATGGGCGAGGAAGGGGAATTGCGACTTGGGTACATTGGTCCGCCGACGCAGATGTTTTTGGGCCGGATTGTGCAGGAATTTCGGCGGCGGAATCCGCGGGTGACGGTGATGCTGGAGGAGCGCACCCCGGAGCGGGTGTGGGAGATGGTGGCCCGGGGGCGACTCGCGATTGGTCTGACGCGACCCGTGATGGCGCATCATGCGTTGGGTTTGCGGACGATGTTGCTCCGGCGGGAGCCTTTGTTTGCGGCTTTTCCGGCGGGGCATCGGCTGGTGCGGTCCGGGCGGGTTCGCTGGCGGGATCTGGCCGAGGAGCCGTTGGTCATCCTGTCGCGGCGTGAGGGGGTGGGTTTGCATGACGCGATTCTTGGCGCCTGTCGGCAGGCGCACTTCACTCCGCGGCTGGCGCAGACGCCCAGCCTGGTCAGCACCGTTCTCAGCTACGTCGAGGCGGGAGCGGGGGTGGGAATTGTTTCGGACAGCGTGGCGGAGGTGAGTCGGGACCGTCCGCTGGTATTCCGGCTGTTGGAACCGGCGCATGCGGTGGATTTGGTGGCCGTCTGGTCGGAGGAGAAGGATTCGCCGCCGTCCGCGGCATTCCGGAAACTGTTGCTGGAATGGCAGGCGAACGGCGAGTTATGGCGCGAATCAGGAGCGGGGCGTGGAATGCCACGGGTTGGTCGGCCTCGAAGCGGTGAATGATCTGGTTGCTGAAATGGGTTTGCGGGGGGGGCGGAGGTTAAGCGGGCGAGGCGGTGGCCGTGACCGGTGGATGCGATCACGGGGACACGGCGTGGGCGCCGTTTTCAATCGCCAGTCGGGCCCGGCCGGCTTTGAATCAAGGGATGACACAACCTTCAGATTTTTCCGGCGGTCTGATCGGCGGCGCGAGTCGGCGGGAGTTTTTGCTGCGCGGTTGCGGTTCGGCTGTCGCGGCGATGGCGGTGCGGCGGCGGGCGCGGGCGGCGGAGAGCGCGCAGCCGCTGATTGGTTCGCAGCTGTATGGATGGGGGCAGTTTCTGAGCCGGGAAAAGAAGAAGCTGGCGGCGCACCTGGGTGAAGTGCTGGCGGCGCTGCGCGACGCAGGATACGACTATGCCGAGGGTTCGATGGACTCCGAACGGGTGGAGAATAACGAAAGGTTTGCAGCGCAGTTGAAGGAGCGGGGGCTTCGTCCGGTGAGCTTGTACACGGGCGGTCGCTTGCATGAGGAGGGCCGGGCGGGGGAAGTGGTGGAGCGCCTGCTGGGGGCGGCCAAGGTTTGCCGGGGCGCCGGGTTCTCGATCATCAATTGCAATCCTGATCCGATCGGGCGTGAGAAGACGGATGCCGAACTGCGGACGCAGGCAGGGGCATTGCGGGACTTGGGGGCGGGTTTGAGCCGGTTGGGCATGAAACTTGGGGTTCACAATCACACGCCGGAGATGCGTCGGGAGGCGCGCGAGTTGCATGCGAACTTCCGGGCGACTGATCCGGCGGTGGTGGGCTTTTGCTGCGATGTTCATTGGGTTTATCGCGGTGGCATGGACCCGATGAAGGCACTGGAACTGTACGGGGCGAGGGTGGTGTCGTGGCATTTGCGCCAGAGCCGCGCATCGGTCTGGTGGGAAGATTTGGACGACGGCGATGTGGACTACGGAGCCATCGCACGGTTTGTCCGGGAACGGGGGCTGACGAGGTATTACACGGTGGAACTGGCGCTCGAAGCGGGCACCAAGATAACGCGGTCGGCGGTCGAGAATCACCGGCGCAGCCGGGAATATGTGCGCCGTATTTTCGGCGTGTGACGAGGGATGGGTGGCTTTAGCGTGGTTCCCATGAAGTTTGATCCCCGGCGCATCGCGCGCGCCATTGCGTGGCCGTTGATTTTTGCGACCTTGGTTTCCGGGGCGGGTGGAGCCGCCAATGACCTGATGCCGGTGCGGATCAGGAGGGCGGATGACCAGCCACCGGTGATTCTTGTCACGGAGGGCCGAGCCGTGGGCAGCATCGTGCTGCCCGTTTCGGCGTCAGCGACGTTGAGCCAGGCGGCGCAAGCGTTGCAGGGTTTCATCGGCGTGGCGACGGGAGTGAAGTTGCCGATCGTGCGTGGTGGAAAGTTCTCGCCGCCGGCGCTGGTGTTGGGGGATTCGGAACTGGCCGCCAGGCATGGCATCGTCGGCAAGGCGCTGCCAATCGAAGGCTTTGTCATCAAAACGGTGCCTGATTACGTGCTGATTGTGGGGCATGACGGGCCGGTGGATGGAGGGCGGGCGGCTGCGGAAGGCACGGCATGGGGAGTGACCGAGTTTGCCGAGCGTTTGGTCGGGGTGCGGTGGTACTACCCCGGGGAACTCGGACAATCGATTCCCCGGACGAACACGCTGGCGGTGGGTCCGACGTGGATCGAGGACGCCCCGGTGTTTCGGAAGCGGGAGATCTGGCCACCGATGGCCAACTCGTGGAACGGGACGGGGACCGCCCTGGCACCGGTGCAGACGTTTTTGCGGCACGGCAATTCGTGGCCGCGGACGCTGGTCGTGCATTCGCCGGACTGGTCGCGGGTGGGCGAGTACAAAACGAATCGGGCGGAGGTTTTCCAGTTGCGCTCGGACGGGACGCGGGATTTTACGATGCTTTGCTACGGCAACCCGCGCACGCTGGCGACCTACCTTGAGAACATCGAGCGGCACGTGGACCGCAAGCTTCCGGCGCATGTCGGCATTGCGGGAAAGTCGATCACCGTGTCGCCGGCGGATGCTGAGATCGCCTGTTATTGCGCCCACTGTCGCAAGCTGTGGAATCCGGCGGGCGGGCAATACGGATCGGCCTCCCGGATTGTGGCGCAATTCACGGCGGATCTGGCGCGGGTCGTCAAGCAGCGCTGGCCGGACATGACGGTGCTTTATCTGCCCTACCTGAATTACACGGATGCGCCCGCCGGGGTGGAATTTCCGGAAAATGTGGAAGTTCAGTTGTGCGGAATGCCGGGGTTGGCGCAGTACAAGGAGCCCGGGATTGCCAGGCTGGAGCAGGGGACGATTGACCAGTGGATGCGCCTGACCGGGCACAAGATCCAGAACTGGCATTACTCGTGTTGGCCCGAGGACCGGACGACGGCGGTTTATCTTTTCCCCCACGTGGTCCGGGATTTTTACCAGCGAAACCGGGACAAGACCGTGGGCACTTTCATCAATGGCACGACGGACCACTGGCAGAGGCAACACTTGAGCCTCTATTGCTGGATGAAGGTGCTTTGGAACCCGGAATTCAATGTGGATGCGGCGATCGAGGAGTATTGCCGGCGGATGTACGGGCCGGCCGCGGGCACGGTCCGGCGTCTGGTGGAACTGCAGATCGCCCGCTGGGAAAACAGCCGGTGGCCGGGTGAGCGTCTTTCGCCCAAGGCGATCCACGAGGTGAGTTTCCCGCGGGAGATTGTGCGGGAGATGGAGGGATTGCTCGAACAGTCGCGCAAGGAGGCGGCCGGCGACGACGCGGCCACCCGAAGGCTTGAGTATTATGCGGGGCCGTTTGCCGCGTTTTTTAGGGAATCGCGGGAGTACGCGGAGGGAACAGGGCTCAAGCCGCTGATCGCCGTGAAGGTGGGAGAGAACCCGGTGGTTGACGGGCAGCTGGGCGACGCGGTTTGGCAGCGGGCGGTGGAGCATCCCTTCGTCCGCGGTTGGGACAAGAAACAGCGGGAGACGACCTATCCCACCACGGTACGGGCGGTGTGGACGACGGAGGGGATTACGTTTGGCTTGCGGATGACGGAACCGATGCCGGAGTTGCTCGAACGCGGAATCAAGGGGCGCGACGATTCGATGGCCTGGTGGGATGACAACGTGGAGATGCTGCTGGACGTGACCGGAAAGAACGAAGGCGAGTTTTACCATCTAATCATCAACGCCAACAACGCCGTTGCGGATGCGAAGGGGAAGGATTTCTCGAAGGATTATCCGCAAATCAAATCGGCGGTACACATCGGGAAGGACTTCTGGAGCATGGAGGTTTACGTCCCGTATGCGGCGTTTCCCGAGGTGGTGCGGCCGGGTTCGGGCACGGCTACGGCGTGGTATGGCAACCTCACGCGACACCGGGTGGCGGATCAGGGATTGAAGCCGAAGGTAAATCGCGCCGACAACAGCGCGCGGGAATATCAGCGGTTGAACACCACCTACGCCGGGCCGAGCAACAATTTGTCGGACTTCGCCCCGATCAAGTTTTTGGAATAGCCGCGGGACGGATGGAGGGAGAAGCGCGGTCCCTGGGACGGCTGGGAGATGTGCCCAGCGTTTACCGGTGGTGGAGCCGACAGGGATCGAACCTGCGACCTTCTCATTGCGAACGAGACGCTCTACCAACTGAGCTACGACCCCATTCCACTCACGTTGAAGCACTTACGACGATTTTCCTGATCGGCAAAAACATTTGACACCCCCGTTTGTCACCCCTCAAACTCTGATCATGCCGAAGCACTCTCAAAGCACGAGGCAACTGCTGGGCAAAATCCCGAATGTTCAGTGCCTGTATCGTCATACGCTCAACGGTGTGTATTATGCGGCAAAGAAAGTTCGAGGCAAGCGGAAAGAAAGGAGCCTGCAAACCACGGATCGCAAGATCGCCGAACGGAAGCTGAAGCAATGGCTCACGGATCTGGAAAAAGTGGATGCCATTGCCGGTCGCACCACGCTGGCCGAGTTGATCCGGAAATTCGAGGCGGCACGCCAGGGCAAGTCGGATCAGACCAAGAACACCGACCGGTCCATTCTCAACGCGCTGGAGAAAACCTGGCCCCACGGCCTGACCATACAAGTCGCCGAAATCCGACCATCCCACCTCGAAGAGTGGCTGGCCAGGCACGAGGCGCGGATCAAGAACACCACGTTCAACCGTTACGCCAGCGGTCTGCGCCAAATGTTCGACATCGCGGTCAAGGACCACATGATCGCCGCGTCCACTTTCGACTCGATCAAGACACAGTGGAAGAAGCCGCAGAAGCCGATTCGCCACATCCCCACGCAGGAGCAGTTCGCGCAGATCGTGGCCGATATTCGCTCCCAAAAATTCAACGCCGAAGCTACCGAGAGCGCGGACTTTGTTGAGTTCATGGGCAGCGCCGGCTTGGGCCAGGCGGAAATTGCCGGAATCGAACTTGGCCTGATTGATCTGAAGGCCGAACGAATCGCCATCCGCCGAAAAAAGACCCAGGCAGTGTTCCACCTGCCGATCTATCCACATCTCAGAGCGTGTTTGAAAACTCGCCCGGTGAGGGCACCGGGCCTACAGGCACCGGGCTTTTCGGCCCAATCTTGTAGGCCGCGTGCCCTCACGCGGCGGTTCTCGAG